>NZ_JBEZGJ010000143.1:0-18444 GCF_040649965.1 Micromonospora sp. NPDC048843 | reverse complement strand
ATCGCGAACGAACCGACGCCGAGCAGTCGCTCGACGGCGTAGGGCCCGATCAGCAGTGGAGCCGTCACCGTCTCACCCCCGGCCAGCACTATCCGGCCCTTCCCGGTTCCACATCCGGTCCCTCTTGCTAATTAAGCCGAAATCCGCACACTTGGTGCGGTGATGGCCGGGATCTGGTTGGACGTGCTGGACGAGATCGCCCGCACGTGCACTGCACACGGTCGCGGTGACCTGCTTCAGACGGTGCGGCAGAAGCGCGCGCAACTGCTGGACCCGACACTGCGTGTCCTGGTCATCGGCGAGCCGAACCAGGGCAAGAGTCAGCTGATCAACGCGATCATCAACGCTCCGGCCTGCCCGGTCGGCGACGGCCGGACGACAGTCCTGCCGACAGTGGTGCGGCATGCCGAGGCCCCCACCGCGGCGGTGGCGCAGGCACCGCCACCAGCCCCGGGGCACCCCACCGGCACCCCCGACGCGGTGGCCGTCGAGCGGACCCCGGTGGCGCTCAACCAGGTCGCGGCGAGCGTTGCCGGCCTGGTCGGCCGTCGGCCGGGCGGCGGCCCGGCGTACGTCGAGATCGGACTTCCCCGTGCCCTGCTCGGTGCCGGGCTGGTGCTGGTGGACACTCCCGGCACCGACGAGGTCGCCGGCATCGGTGCCGCCGCTTCGATCGCCGCGCCCGCCCGCGCGGACGCCGTGCTGCTGGTCTCCGACTCCACTCGGGAGTTGTCGGTCGCCGAGCTGAACATGCTGCTGCACATCGCGCGTTCGCATCCGAACGTGGTGGTGGTGCAGAGCAAGACCGATCTGGTGGCGGACTGGCGTACGGTCGCCGAGCGCAACCGGCAGCACCTTGCCGAGGCCGGGGTTCCGGCGACGCTGATCCCGGTCTCGGCGGCGCTGCGACTGCGCGCGGCAGCGGCCGACGACCGTGGGCTCAACGCGGAGTCGGGTTTTCCCGCGCTGATCGCCCGCCTGCAACGTGATCTGGCCGGCAAGGCCGACCACCTGGCCCGGGCGGCAGTGCAGACGGTGGCCCGGACGGTGGTGGAGCAGTTGGCCGCGCCGCTGCGCGCCGAGTTGGCGACCCAGGAGGTCGAGGAGCAGTCCGGGCCGATCTCCCGCCTGCACGCGGCGCAGCGCGAGGTCGACGAGCTGCGCCGGTGCTCCACCCGTTGGCAGAACACGTTGACCGACGAGATCACCGACCTGCTCGCCGACCTCGAGTACGACCTGCGTGACCGGACCCGACAGATTCTGCGCGCGGTGGACGAGGCGTTCGACACCGCCGACCCGTTGGTCGCCTGGGACACCTTCCAGGACTGGCTGGAGCGGAGCCTGGTGGAGGCGGCGGAGGCGAACCACGAGTGGCTGATCCAGCGCTGTGACTGGATCGCCCGGCGGGTGGCCGCCAACTTCGACCGGTACGGATACGACGTGTTGCCGCCCTGGTCGATGACGATGCCGGACGACATCGGCGAGCGGATGCCCGAGCTGCAACGGCCGACGATCGACCGGTTCACCACCGGTCAGAAGCTCTTCACCGGCATGAAGGGCTCGTACGGCGGCATGCTGATGTTCGGTCTGGCGACCACCCTGGCCGGCATGCCGATGATCAATCCGGTCTCGGTCGGCATCGGGGCGCTCTTCGGCGGCAAGAGCATCCGGGACGAGAGCAAACAGTTGCTCCGCCGCCGGCAGGCGACGGTCAAGACGGCCATCCAGCGGCATGTCGACGACTTCTTCGTCCGGATCATCCGAGACTGCCGCGACGCCGCTCGGCAGGTGCAGCGGATGCTGCGGGACCACTTCACGGGGCTGACCGAGGAGCTTCAGGAGGCCATCGTGCAGTCGTTCCGCAGCGCGAAGCAGGAGGCCGACACCGACGCGTCGGTGCGCGAACAGCGGCAGCGCGAGATCCGGTTGAAGATGACCCGGTTGGCGGCGGTGTACGAGCAGGCTCAGCAGTTGACCGGCGCCCGCTCCGCCCCGCTGCTGCTGGAGCCGCAGGCATGACGGTGGGAGTGCGCCTGGACGAGGCCGCGTGGGGGTTGCTGCACCAGGCCATCGAGCTGTACCAGGACAATCCCCGGGCCGTCGCTGAGCTTCGGCGACAGGTGGCCCGGTTGGAGCAGCCGCTGCGTATCGCCATCGTCGGCCCGTGGCGGTCGGGCAAGTCGACTGTGCTCAACGCGTTGATGGGCGAGGAGGTCGCGCCGGTCGAGCGGGCGGACGGGGCCTTCACCTGGTACGAGGACGGGGCCGCGCCGCGTGCCACCGCCTACCCGGTCGGGCAGCCACCGCAGGAGTTGGCGGTGGTGAAGTCGGCGACCGGGCTACGGGTGGATCTGGGCTGGGGCGCGGGGGAGGTGCGCGACATCGTGGTGCGGTGGCCGACGCGGGCGCTGCGGCAGATCACGCTGATCGACACCCCGGCGGTCACCGGCGGCGCCGAGCAGGGCCGGGCGCCGGTGTTGGACCGGGTGCTGCGCGACGCGGACGCGGTGTTGTACCTGACCCGTGACGGTCGCGACAGTGACCTGCGGGTGCTGGAGTCCGCACGGGACAGTGCCGTCGGACAGTCCGCCCCGGTCAACGTGATCATGGTGTTGTCCCGCGCGGACGAGACCGGCGGCGGCCGGATCGACGGTCTGCTCACGGCCCGCCAGCTCGCCCGCCGGCACCACCGCGACCCGAGGGTGAACGCGCTCAGCGTCAACGTCGTGGCGTGCAGCGGCATGATCGGCCTGGCCGGCCGGATGCTCGGTGAGTCCGACTTCGCCGCGCTCGCGACTCTGGCTCAGGTGCCCCGGGCGGAGCTGGACATCCACCTCATCTCCGCCGACCGCTTTCTCCGTGGCGAGCTGCCGGTACGGCTGGACACCGAGCTGCGCGCCGCGCTGCTGGGCCGGTTCGGGGTCTTCGGTGTCCGGCTGGCGGCCACGCTGGTGCGCAGCGGGTTCGACAGTCGGGTGAAACTCTCCGCGGAGTTGATTCGGCGCAGCGGTCTCACCGAGCTACGTGAGTCGGTGACGCGGTGTTTCATCGATCGCCGCGACGCCCTCAAGGCGCGGTCGGCGCTGGCCGCCGTGGAAGCGCTGCTGCGGGCCGAGCCCACCCGGGGCTCCGCCGAGCTGGTCGGCGCCGTGGAGCAGATCCTCGCCGGCGCGCACGAGTTCCGCGAGCTGCGCCTGCTGGTGGCGCTGCGGAACACCCGGCTGGGGTTCGACGCGGAGCTGGCCGCCGAGGCGCAACGGCTGGTCGGCGGCGACGGGGTGGGCCTCGCGGCTCGGCTCGGTGTCGAGCATGAGGCCGACGTACAGCAGCTCTGGGAGGTCGCCTCCGACGCGCAGTGGCGATGGCGTGACCGGGCGGAGGATCCGCTGCTCCCGCTGGCGCAGCGGCGCGGCGCTCAGGTCGTGGTCCGCAGTTGCGAGGGGATGATCGCCGAGCTGGCCGCGGGCGGCCGCTGAGCGTCCGATCGCCCGTTTCGCGGCCATCTTTCGAGGTGGGGGCACCCGGCATTGGCCAAAACCGAAAGTGTTGGTTAGCCTAACCTAACTTTCGGGCCGGATGGCTCGCTTCTCTTCGAAAGATCGGGAACTTCACCATGCACTCATGGCGTCCGGTCCTGGCCGTCGCGGCGCTGAGCGCCGTGCTCGGCGGGCTCACCGGTTGTGGCAACGACACGGGCACCGGTGACACCGCCGCCGCTGCCACCGCCTCGGGCCCCTGGTCTTTCAACGACGGCTCGGGCAAGGTCGTCAAGGCGGACAAGAGGCCGACGCGGATCATCGCGCACGCCGGCGAGGCCGCGGCGCTCATGTCCTTCGGCATCAAGCCGGTCGGCGTCTACGCCGACGAGTCGGTCAAGACCGACCCCAACCTGAAGAACCTCGACCTCACCGGGGTCGAGATCCTCGGCGAGGAGTGGGGCAAGATCGACGTGGAGAAGGCCGCCGCCCTGCGTCCCGACCTGATCGTCGGCGACTGGTGGCCGGCCGAGAAGGCGCACAGCGGCATGGAGGAGGGCGTCGACGAGAAGAGCAAGAAGCTCGCCGAACTGGCCCCCGTCGTCGGCGTCACGCAGGGTAAGTCGATCGTCGCGCTGGCCGAGGGGTACGAGGACCTCGCCGAGAGCCTCGGCGCCGACGTGGCCAGCCCGCAGATCGCGGCGAACAAGAAGCGCTTCGAGGACGCGGTGACCGCGTTCAAGGCGGCCACCGCGGCCAAGCCGGACCTGACTGTCGCGGCGATGTCGCCCTCGACGGAGAAGGTCTACGTCGCGAACCCCGAGTACGCGCCCGAGCTGCTGGACCTGCAGACCTGGGGCCTGAAGGTGATCAACCCGGCCAGCCCGGACCCGGCCTTCCCGTACTGGGAGAACCTCAGCTGGGAGAACGCCGACAAGTACCAGCCGGACCTGATCCTGTGGGACGGCCGATCCTTCACGCCCACCGCCAACGCCGAGTGGAGCACGAAGCAGCCGACCTGGTCCAAGATCAAGGCTGCCAAGGTCGGTGCCACCGTCTCCTGGCCGGCGTTCTGGCTGCACACGTACGGGGACTTCGCCACCGAGCTGGACAAGCTGACCCAGGCGGTCAAGGCCGCTGATCCGAATGTCGGCAACTAACCAGATCGGGACGCGCACCTCGACGGGAGGCGTGCGGCGAGCCTCTGCCCTCGGGCCGGGGCTCGCCGTCCTCTGTGCGGTCCTCGCCCTCGTCGGCTTCCTGAGCGTGACAATGGGCTCGCGTTCGATCGGGCTCTCCGAGGTGCTGCACGCCCTGTTCAGCCTCGACAGCGACGGACCGATCAGCAGCACCGTCACGCTGGAGATGCGCGTACCCCGCACTCTGCTCGGCATCCTGGTCGGCGCCGCGCTCGGGGTGGCCGGGGCGATCCTGCAGGGCGTCACCCGCAACCCGCTGGCGGACGCGGGGATCCTGGGCATCAACTCCGGGGCCGCCGCGTTCGTGGTCATGGCCATCACCGTGCTCGGGGTGCGCGGCGTCGGTGTCTACGTCTGGTTCGCGTTCGCCGGCGCGATCGCGGCGCTGGCCCTGGTGTACGCGGTCGCCTCGTTGGGCCGGGAGGGCGCCACCCCGGTGAAGCTGGCCCTGGCGGGCGCGGCGGTCACCGCCGGCCTGACCTCGGTGACCAGCGGGATAGTGATGACGAACGTGGATGCCCTCAACGAGCTGCGGTTCTGGCAGGTGGGGTCGCTCGCCGGTCGGTACACACCGATCCTGACCGGGGTCGCGCCGTTCCTGCTGATCGGCCTCGCCGTGTCGTTGGGCTTCGGGCGGGCCATCAACGGCCTCGCGCTCGGCGAGGACGTCGCGCGTGGCCTCGGCCAGAACGTGACCCGGACCCGCGTGGCCGCCTTCGCCGTGGTCGCTATCCTCGCCGGCGCCGCCACCGCGGCCTGCGGACCGATCGTCTTCGTCGGGCTCGTCGTACCGCACCTGGCGAGGTTCATCTGCGGCCCCGACTATCGCTGGATCCTGCCGTACTCGATGCTGCTGGCGCCCATCGTCCTGCTCCTCGCCGACGTGCTCGGCCGGATGACCGCCGCCCCCGACGAGGTTCAGGTCGGCGTGATCCTCGGGCTGATCGGCGCGCCCGCGTTCATCGCGATCGTGCGCTACGGCCGGCTGTCGGAGGTCTGAACATGGTGACGACAACGACAACGAGCGACCACCGCTCCGCCCCGTCCGGCACGGCAGCGGCGCTGCGCGCCAACCGGAGGCGTCGAGCCGGCCGGTCCGTCGTGGTGACCTGCGCCCTGACCGTGACGGTCACCGCCCTCTTCGTGCTCACCATGATGGTGGGCAGCTTCCGCATCGGCGCTGCCGAGGTGATCGCCTCGGTCCTGCACCTGTCCGACAATCCCAGCGTCGACTTCGTCGTCCGTGGCCTGCGGCTGCCGACCGCGGCCGCCGCCCTGACGGTCGGACTCGCCCTCGGCGCGTCCGGCACGATCTTCCAGCAGTTGCTGCGCAACCCCCTCGCGTCCCCGGACTTCGTGGGAATCACCTCGGGGGCGGGGCTGGCGGCCGTCACCGGGATCGTGCTCCTCCAGGCTGGTGGGCTCGTCGTCAGCGGTCTCGCCCTCGGTGGCGCGGTCGCCGCCGCCCTGGCGATGTACCTGCTGGCCTGGCGCGACGGCGTCAGCGGCTACCGCTTCATCCTCATCGGCATCGGGGTGGCGCTCTTCTTCGAGGGCCTGGTCGGCTACGTGCTCAGCCGGGCGCAGCTCTTCGAGGCCCGCCAGGCCATGCACTGGCTGATCGGGTCGGTCGGGCAGGCCAGCACCACTGAGCTGTGGGTGCTCACCGGTGCCCTGATCGTCCTGCTGCCGGTCGCCACGTTGCTGCAACGTCCACTGAGTGCCCTCGCGCTCGGTGACGACGCCGCTCGGATGCTGGGTGTCCGGGCTGAGCTCAGTCGGGCCGGGCTGCTCGGCACCGCCGTCGTGCTGGTGGCCTTGGCGGTGTCGGTGGCGGGCCCGATCGCGTTCGTCGCCCTGGTGGCCGGGCCGATCGCCAACCGGCTCCTCGGCCCTGCGGCCCAGGGCGTCCTGCCCGCCGCCCTGGTCGGTGCCGCGCTGCTGCTCACCGCCGACCTCGTCGCCGTGCACGTGCTGCCCACACCGTTGCCCACCGGAGTGGTGACGGGTGCGGTCGGCGCGCCCTACCTGCTGTGGCTGCTGGCCACCACCAACCGACAAGGAGCGGGTGGATGACCCGACTACGCGCCGAGGGTCTCACCCTCGGCTACGACGACCGGACCATCGTCGACCACCTCGACGTCGCAGTGCTCGACGGCAAGGTCACCGCGATCGTCGGTGCCAACGCCTGCGGCAAGTCCACACTGCTCCGCGGCCTGGCCCGACTGCTGGCACCGCGCGACGGCGCCGTCTTCCTCGACGACAAACCCCTCGCCGACCTGCGCAACGTCGACGTGGCAAAGGTGCTCGGGCTGCTCCCGCAGACTCCCGTCGCGCCCGACGGCATCACCGTCGCCGACCTGGTGGCCCGTGGCCGCTACCCCCATCAGGGGTGGTTTCGACGGTGGAGCAACGACGACCACGACGCCGTCGCCCGGGCTCTCGATGCCACCGGAACCGCGGATCTGATCGACCGTCCGATCCGGGAGTTGTCAGGTGGGCAACGCCAGCGGGTCTGGGTCGCCATGGCCCTGGCACAGGACACCGACCTGCTGCTGCTCGACGAACCCACCACCTACCTGGACATCAACCACCAGGTCGAGTTGCTGCGGCTGTTGCGGAAACTGAACGCGGAGTCCGGCAAGACCATCGTCATCGTCATGCACGATCTCAACCTCGCCTGCCGTTACTGCGACCACCTCATCGCGATGTCCGGCGGTGCGATCGTCGCGGAGGGAGCGCCGGTCGACGTGGTCACCGGCGACCTCGTCGAGCAGGTCTTCGGTCTCAGCTGCCTCGTCGTACCCGACCCGATCGCCGGCACGCCGATGGTCGTCCCCGCGTAGCCGGCCTCGAACGTGGACGAGGGACGGCCGTGGCGGCCGTCCCTCGGTTCGCGTCGCGCCGGGATCAGCGCGGCTCGTACGTCTGACAGTCCGCGATGTCCTGACCCGGACCCACCCGGATGGACGGCGCGTGGCACTCCAGCTCGGCGTTGTGCTGGCAGTCGTCCCGCTTGCAGGCACCTACCTGCGCGATGACGCGGTCCAGCCCGCCCTTCGCCGAGGTGTCGATGAACGTGGCGCAGCTGGCGTTCTGCTGCCCGATGGTGATGGCGAACGCGTGGCAGCCGTCGTGGTTGTAGCCGCAGTCGGTGACAGTGCACTCGTGTACCCGCGGCATCTCCAGCATGTCGGTCATGGCGATCTCGCTTCCGTCGGTGGTGCCGGGTCACCTTCATACCCGGCCTCGGCAGGACAACTCCCTATCAGCCGCCCCTTTTAGGGATGTTTTGCATAGGTCAGCCTTGCCTAACCGTCGGCGAGGGCGGCGATCGTCAGCGGGCATGTCGGGCGCGGCAGCCGCGCGGGTGCCGAAGCAGTTCCTCGATCCGCGCGCCGAGTTCGGCCGGATGCCGCAGTGGTGCCCGGAAGTTCAGCCGGACGTCCCGGTCACCACTGCTCAGCTCCAACCGGAGTACGACACCGTGCCGGTCCAGGCGTACCGGCCGAACCTGGCGAACGCCCTGGAGGTGGCGAGCGGGGATCAGCCGGCTCAACCCCTCGACGGTGCGCGGGTGGTGGTGGTCGAGGTGGCACAACAGATCGGCCTCGACGGCGGCCAGCGGATCGGGTTGGGCGTTCGCGAACTCGTCAGCGTCGACGCACGTGGTGCGGCCGTCGACTGTCAGCTCGGCGGTGGCGAGGTCGAGGACCGTCACCAGCTCCTGATCGCTCCCGGTCGCGGCGGCCTCGGTCACCAACCAGCCGGTGAGCGTGGCGCGCCCGCGCACCCGGTCGCGGAGCGGCGTGGGCGCCAGGTCGGTCACCTCGACCATCGCGACGGTCTCCCGCTGGTGCGCGAGGTGTTCGGCCAGGTGGCAGCCGACCGGTAGGTCGATCCGCAGCCGCCCGTCGCTCGTCACGAGGTGCCGTCCGACGACGTACGCCTCGACGCCCGGGATGTGCAGGGTGAGGGAGTCGGCGGCGGCGAGCATCGATCGGATTCGGACACCCGCATCGGCCGTGGAGTCCGCCGTGCTGGTCGAGGGCTTGCTCAAGGCGATCATCTCCTAATAAGGTTAGGCTTACCTTACTTGAGAGGTGATTGATGAATCAGACCCGTCCCAAGGTCAAGCGTTCCCGCGCCCTGGGCATCGCGCTGACCCCGAAGTGCGTGCGCTACTTCGAACGCCGCCCGTTCCCGCCGGGGCAGCACGGCCGGGCCCGACGCACCACCAGCGACTACAAGGTCCGGCTGTTGGAGAAGCAGCGGCTCAAGGCGCAGTACGACCTGCACGAGGGGCAACTCCGGCGCGCGTTCGACCGGGCCGTGCGCCGGCCCGGCAAGACCGGTGAGGAGTTGATCGTCGAGCTGGAGAGTCGGCTGGACGCGCTGGTGCTGCGAGCCGGTTTCGCCCGCTCCATCTACCAGGCCCGCCAGGTCGTCACCCATCAGCACGTCACTGTTAACGGCCGTCGCCTGGACCGGCCGTCCGCGCGGCTGCAACCCGGTGACGTCATCGAGGTGGCGGAGCGCAGTCGAGGCAAGGCGCCGTTCGTCGTCGCGGCGGCCGGGGCGCATGCCCCGGAACGTCTCGCCCCCTACCTGGAGGTGAGCCTGCCCGGCCTGACCGCTCGGCTGACCCGGCTCCCGCTCCGCTCGGAGGTCCCGGTGGTCTGCGACGAGCAACTCGTCGTGGAGTACTACTCACGCTGACCGAGGGTTGGGAAGGGCCCCGAGTGCGGGCACCTGCACCGGGGCCCTCGGCGGATGGATCGCGGCCCGAAAACCGTTATTCGATCTCACTTCACACGGTCGCCCCTGACCTGCGGAGATAACGCTCTCACGGATGGTGGGAGAGTGCTTGACGCGCTCGTGATCCGGGCGCAACGATGCATTCACATGTCTCGTCCCACCACCGCCAGGCGTGATCGGCGCACGCCGTCCCTCGCACCGCGAAAGGACCCCACTGTGCGCAGATCCCTGAGATCGTGGCTCGGCCTCGCGCTGAGCGCGATCCTCGTGGCGGGCGGCATCGTCGCCTCGCCACCCACGGCCAGCGCCGCACCGTTCACCGTGCTTGTCTTCAGCAAGACCGCCGGGTTCCGGCACGGATCCATCACCCCGGGCATCGCCGCGATCCAGCAGCTCGGTGCGGCCAACGGCTTCAGCGTCGAGGCCACCGAGGACGCCGCCCAGTTCACCGACGCCAACCTGGACCGGTTCGCCGCGGTGATCTGGCTCTCCACCACCGGCGACGTGCTCAACGCCGCCCAGCAGGCCGCGTTCGAGCGCTACATCACCGGCGGCGGTGGGTACGTGGGCGTGCACTCCGCCTCCGACACCGAGTACGACTGGCAGTGGTACGGGGGACTGGTCGGGGCGTACTTCGCCTCGCACCCGGCCGAGCAGAACGTCACAGTGAAGGTCGCCGACCAGGTGCACCCGTCCACCGCGACGCTGCCGCAGCGGTGGAACCGGTTCGACGAGTTGTACAACTACCGCACCAATCCCCGCGGCAACGCGCACGTGCTGGCCACCCTGGACGAGAGCACCTACACCGGGGGGAGCATGGGCGCCGACCACCCGATCTCCTGGTGCCAGAACTACTCCGGCGGCCGAGCCTGGTACACCGGCCTGGGGCACACCGACGCGTCGTACACCGAGGCGAACTTCCGTCAGCACCTGCTCGGCGGCATCCGGACGGCCGCCGGCGCTGTCGACGCCGACTGTGGCCCCACCGTCACCAGCAGCTTCCAGCAGGTGGAGCTGGCCAAGGGCGCGGCCGAGACCGGTGAGCCGATGAGCCTCACCGTCCTGCCGGACCGGGGCGTGCTGCACACCTCCCGCAACGGCGTGATCCGGCACACCGACGCCGCCGGCAACACCAAGATCGCCGCCACACTGCCGGTCTACACAGGCGACGAAGAGGGTTTGCAGGGCATCAAGGCCGACCCGAACTTCGCCACCAACCGCTGGGTGTACGCGTACTTCGCGCCACCACTGAGCACTCCCGGCGGTGGTGCGCCCGCCGAGGGCACGCCGGCCCAATTCGCCGTCTGGGAGGGCGTCAACCGACTGGCCCGGTTCACTGTGAACGCGGACAACACCATCAACCTGGCCAGCGAGACGTTGATCCTGAACGTGCCGACCAGCCGGGGCATGTGCTGCCACGTCGGCGGTGACATGGATTTCGACGCGGCCGGCAACCTCTACCTGTCCACAGGTGACGACACCAACCCGTTCGACTCGGCCGGCTTCACCCCGATCGACGAGCGGGCCGGGCGTAACCCGGCCTTCGACGCGCAGCGCACCTCGGCGAACAGCAACGACCTGCGCGGCAAGGTCCTCCGGATCAAGCCGAGCGCGGCCGGCGGCTACACCATCCCGGCCGGCAACATGTTCGCCCCGGGCACCGCGCGGACGCGCCCGGAGGTCTACGCGATGGGCTTCCGCAACCCGTTCCGGATGAGCGTGGACAAGGCCACCGGGATCGTCTACCTCGGTGACTACGGTCCCGACGCGGGCACCGCAGACCCGAACCGGGGGCCGGCGGGCAACGTCGAATTCGCCCGGATCGACCGGCCCGGCTTCTACGGCTGGCCGTACTGCACCGCCCGCAACGACGCCTACAACGACTACACCTTCCCGTCCGGGCCGTCCGGGGCGAAGTTCAACTGCGCCGGCGGGCCGGTGAACAACTCGCCGAACAACACAGGCATCACCCAGCTGCCGCCGGCCATCTCGGCCTGGTTGCCGTACGGCGGGTCCGGCTCGCCGCCGGAGTTCACCGGCGGTGGGCTGTCGCCGATGGGCGGCCCGGTCTACCGGTACGACCCGAACAACACCTCACCGGTGGCGTTCCCGCAGTACTACGACGGGACCTACTTCGCCGGTGAGTTCGGTCGCCGCTGGATCAAGAACATCAAGCTCGACGCGTCCGGCCAACCGCTGAAGATCAACCCGTTCCCGTGGACCGGTACCCAGGTCATGGACATGGAGTTCGGCCCGGACGGCGCGCTCTACGTGCTCGACTACGGCACCGGCTGGTTCAACGGCGACGCCAACTCGGCGCTCTACCGCATCGAGTACGCCCGCGAGGGCAGAGCACCCATCGCGAAGGTGTCCGCCACCCCGACCAGCGGCAGCGCGCCGCTGACAGTGGCCTTCTCCTCGGCCGGCACCCTCGACCCGGACGGCGACCCGTTCACCTACGCCTGGGACTTCGACAACAACGGCACCACCGACTCGACAGCGGCGAACCCGAGCTTCACGTACACCACCAACGGGACCCGCAGCCCGACGCTGACGGTCCGGGACACCACCGGCAAGACGGCCACCGCGAGTGTGGTCGTCACCGTCGGCAACAGTGCCCCGGTGGTCACCGTGAACACCCCGTTGAACGGGCAGACCTTCACCTTCGGGGACGCTGTGCCGTTCTCCGTCACCGTCACCGACGCCCAGGACGGTGCTATCAACTGCGCCCGGGTAAAGGTGAACTACGTGCTTGGCCACGACTCGCACGGCCACCAGCTCGGCAGCGTGCAGGGCTGCACCGGGGTCATCCAGACCTCGGCGGACGGCGAGCACGACACGGCGGCGAACATCTTCGGCATCATCGACGCCGAGTACACCGACCTGGGCGGTGGTGGCCAACCGGCGCTGACCACGCACACCCAGGCGGTGCTGCAACCACGGGTACGTCAGGCCGAGCACTTCGGTGACTCGTCCGGCGTCCAGATCGTCGCCGGGGCGGCGGGGCACGGCGGCGCGGCGGTCGGCTACATCGACAACAACGACTGGATTTCGTTCCGCCCGTACAACCTGACCGGCGTCCAGTCGTTCAGTGCCCGGGTCGGCGCCCCGGCCGGTGGCGGCGGCACGTTGGAGCTGCGGGTCGACTCGCCGACCGGGCCGTTGGTCGGTTCGGCCACCGTCGTGTCCACCGGCGGGTACGCCAACTTCGCCACTGTCACCGGTGGGGTCACCGCCCCGACCGGCACCCGGACACTGTTCCTGGTCTTCAAGGGCACCGGCCCGTACTTCGACATCGACGAGTTCACCCTCTCCACCAGCCCCGGCGGTCCCGGACCTGACCCGGACCCGGACCCGGATCCCGAGCCGGGTGCCAACCTGGCCCGGGGCAAGCCGGCGCGCGCGTCCAGCTTCGAGGGCGCGTTCACAGCGGCCAACGCTTTCGACGGCGTGGCCGGCACCCGGTGGGGCAGCGCCTTCGGTGACCCACAGTGGATCGACGTGGACCTCGGCGCCACGTACGCCATCAACCGGGTCAAGCTGACCTGGGAGGCGGCGTACGGCAGCGGATACCAGATCCAGACCTCGCCGGACGGTGTCAACTTCACCACGATCCGTACGGTGACCGGTGGTGACGGCGGGGTGGACGACCTGACCGGGCTCAGCGGGTCCGGCCGGTACATCCGACTGCTCGGCACCACCCGGGGGACCGCCTGGGGCTACTCGCTGTTCGAGTTCGAGGTCTACGGCGGCACCGGAAGCCCGACCGGCGGCAACCTGCTGCTGAACAAGCCGACGTCGACGTCCAGTAACGAGGGGGCCGACGTGTCCGGCGCCCAGGCCGTCGACGGCAGCCTCACCACCCGCTGGTCGAGCACGTTCTCCGACCCCCAGTGGATCCGGGTGGACCTCGGCAGCGCCACCGCGATCGGCCGGGTCAAGCTGAGCTGGGAGGCGGCGTACAGCAGCGCGTACCAGATCCAGACATCGAACGACGGCACCACCTGGACCACAGTGAAGACGGTGACCGGGGCCGACGGTGGCGTGGACGAGCACACCGCCCTCGGCGCCAACGGCCGCTACCTGCGGATCAACGGCACCGCCCGGGGCACCGGATATGGCCATTCGCTCTGGGAGTTGGAGGCGTACGCGAGCTGAACCACCACCCGAGTCCGCCCCCACTGTCGATTCGGCGGTGGGGGCGGACCCGCCTCGATCACGTAGCAGCGCGGGCGGGACCGAGATCCGGAGGGCATCCCCGCAGATGACGGCGTAGGTCGCTGCGTTTGCGGGCTCAGACGGTAGGGACTGTTCCGCCATCGATCACGTACTCGGCGCCCACGATGGCCGAGGCGCGGTCCGAGACCAGGAACCCGACCAGGTCGGCGATCTCCTCGGTGTTGGCAAACCGTCCCAGGGGTACGCCTCCGAGGGAGTCGTAAATGCTCTGCTTGGCTTGTTCGCGGCTGATCCCGTTGCCCTCGGCGATTCGGTCCACGAACCTCTCGTAGGCCTCCGTCTCGATGCCGCCGGGGCTGATCGCGTTGACGCGGACGCCGCGCGGGGCGAGCTCGTTGGCGAGCCCCTTGCTGTAGGTACGCAACGCGGCTTTCGCTGCCGCGTAGGCCAGGGACGCGTCGTACTGAGGAAGTTCACGCTGGATCGAGGTGAAGTGCAGCACGACCGCCGAGCCGGACTCGATCATCGCCGGTAGGAGGGCTCGGTCGAGCCGCACCGCTCCGAGGAGGTTCAAGTTCAGCTCGATCATCCACTGCTCGTCGGTGATGACCGCGAACCCACCGGACGGCGTCGAGGCACCTCCGACGACGTGTACCAGGATGTCCAGTGCGCCGCCGGTCTCGGCGATCCGGTCGGCCACCGCCTTCGCGCCCTCGACCGTCGAGGTGTCGGCCTCGATGAACCGGTCGGGGTGCTCGTACCCCTCGGGCATCGTCCGGGCCGTCACGTAGACGTCGGCGCCCATCTCCCGCAGTCTCTCGACGACGGCCTTGCCTGAGCCCTTCGATCCGCCCGTGACCAACGCACGGCGTCCATCGAGACGATCGCGATCTGAAGTAGGCATTCGCTCTCCCCTGAAGATCGACGTGGTGCGGGTCTTGTCAGGATCCGTGGTTGGCGATGACGAGTTCAGTGACGAGGTCCTTACGAATCGTGAACCGGTAGTCGAGTTCGGCGACGCCGCCTGGGAAGGTTCCCTCGAGCCGCAGGGTCACCACCCAGTGGCTGTTGTCGACGCGGGCAGCGCCGATCTGCTTGGTCGTGTACTCGAACTCGGAGCCGGCGTCCCGCAGGAACGCGTAAATCTGCTCTCGGCCGCGGAAGGACTCGCCCTGATCGACGGCGACCGCGTCCTCCGCGAAGAACGACGAAGCCGTGTCGGCGTCGCGAACGACGTGAGCGGCGAGGAAACCGCGGACGGTGGTTGGCAGTGGATCGGACCGGAGGTCGTTGTGGTGTGTCATGAGCCCACCGTGTGGCCTCGCGGTGCAGGAAGGTCAAGCGCTGGACTCTCCCCCTGGGGGAGCCTTCATACTGCGAGGGTGCTGACGATCGGGGAGTTCTCGCGCCTGACCCACCTGAGCGTGCGGACCCTGCGTCGGTACCACGAGAGTGACCTGCTGGAACCCGCAGTAGTGGACGAGACCTCCGGCTACCGCTACTACGCCATCGAGCAGATCCCGACCGCCCAGGTGATCAACCGGCTCCGCGAGCTCGACGTCCCCCTGGGCGACGTGCAGCGGATCCTGCGGTCCCCGGACCCCGGTGTCCGCGCGACCCTGATCGCCGACCACCTCCAACGCCTGGAGGCCGAACTCGACCGCACCCGAGCCGCTGTCGCGTCGCTGCGCCGCCTGCTCCGGCCCGACCCCGCGCCGATCAAGGTTGAGCTTCGTGCCGAGCCCGCCCGCACGGTCGCGGCGGTGGCGGCCGTGGTCGACGAGGGCGAGGTCGAGGCCTGGTTCGCGGGCGCAATGGCCGAGTTGGAGGTGGCAGTTGGCGACGCGGTGACCGGTCCACCGGGTGGCACCTACGACAACTCCCTGTTCGAGCAGGGCCGCGGTCACGTGTTGGTCTACCTGCCGACGGCCGCTCCACCTCATACCGGGCGGGTGCACGCCGCGACCCTACCCGCCGCGGAACTGGCAGTGGCCACCCATGTTGGCGAGCACGATGGCATCGAGGTCACCTACGGCGAACTCGGTACCTGGGTCGTGAAGAACGCCATGTCGGTGGCGGGGCCCGTGCGGGAGGTCTACCTCGTCGGACCTCGGGACGCAAGCGATCCAGCCGCGTGGCGCACCGAGATCGGGTGGCCGGTGTTCCGAGTGACCTGAGTGGGTGGGCGGACCGACGGTCGAGAACGTCACGGTGGTTAGGCGAACACCACTGATGTGTACGTCCCGGCTAGTCGTCGGCGACGGCCACCGGCTCCGAGCCGATGCAGCGCACCTTCAACTCGTACTCCCGGGTCGGCCCCTGGAACGTGACCTCGACGTCGTCGTCCGGGCCCCGGTCCACGTCGCGGACCCGGTAACCCTGCGCGGGCGCCCAGGAGACGAGGCGTACCCCGCCGACGCCGCACTCGGCGACGGCCGTGCCGCCGTCGGTGGCGAACCCTCGGCGGGCCCCGGAGCTGGCGCTCGGTGCGGGGCCCGTCGTGCCCGGCGTAGCCGAGGCGGTGCCTGTGGTGCCCGGCGCGGCCGGGGCGGTGCTCGTGGTGGGCGCCGGCTCCGGTGCGGCGAGCGCCCGCTCGATCTCGGCCTCGCTGCGCACCCCGCCCGGGGTGCCGGTGAGGCTCTCGCCCACCAATCGGATCGCGCCCAGGCCGATGAGGGTGGCGATGGCGGCGGTGGCCACCCAACCGGTGGCGACGAGGATCGAACGACGGCCCATCCCCTGACTATCCCCGATCCGTCCTTGTCGTTTGCACATCCGTTCGCTAAGGCGGGGTTAACGTGCGCGGCGCTGCCAGCCGCAGCGGTTAGCCTGCCAGCTGTGGCCCGCCTGTTGCTCATCGAGGACGACCTGACGATCCGTACCCCGCTGATCCGGGCCCTGCGCGAACGCGGCCACGCGGTGGCGGCGGCCTCGACCGCGATGGCCGGGCTCCGCGACGCGCTGGAGGACCGGCCTGACCTCGTCGTGCTCGACCTGGGCCTGCCCGACCTGGACGGCCGCGAGCTGCTGCGGATGCTGCGCGCGGTCAGCTCGGTGCCGGTCATCGTGGCCACGGCGCGTGACGACGAAACCGAGATCGTCCGGGTGCTCGACGCGGGCGCCGACGACTACGTGGTCAAACCGTTCACCGCGGCGCAGCTCGACGCCCGCGTCCGGGCGGTGCTGCGGCGGGGTCCCTCCGGCGCCGACGGGCAGGTCCCGGCGCTCGTCGTCGGCGGGCTGCGCGTCGACCCCCGGGCGCGGCAGGTGACCCTGGACGGGGTCGCGGTCGAGTTGACGCCCCGTGAGTTCGATCTGCTGCACCACCTCGCCGGCCGACCGGGCCAGGTGGTCACCAAACGTGAGCTGCTCACGGAGGTGTGGCAGATCCCGTACGGCGGTGCCGACAAGACCGTCGACGTGCACCTGTCCTGGTTGCGTCGCAAGTTGGGGGAGAACGCCCAACAGCCTCGCTACCTGCACACCGTGCGTGGTGTCGGGGTGCGTCTCGAAGCCCCGGCGGCGCAGCCGTGAGGGCACGTCTCGCGCTGCTGGTCGCCGCGGTCAGCGTCCTCACCCTCATCGCCTTCCTGGTGCCGTTGGCGCTGCTGGTCCGCACCGTCGCCGAGGACCGGGCCACCGTTCGGGCCACCGCCGACGCGCAGAGCCTGGTGCCGGTGGTCGGCACCGCCGACGCGGCGACCATCCGGCTCACCGTCGAGCAACTCGCCGCCGACTCCGGTCGACCGGTGAGCGTCTTCCTGCCCGACGGCACGGTGCTCGGCGCCCAGACACCACGTACGCCCGCTGTGGCCCTCGCCGCCCGCGGACAGAGCCTTACCGGCGAGTCGGCGGCCGGCCGGGAGGTGGTCATCGCCGTGCAGGGTCGGGCGGACGGCACCGGGGTGATCCGGATAGCGGTGCCGCAGCACGAGTTGACCGCCGGAGTCACCCGGGCCTGGCTGGTGCTGGCGCTGCTCGGCGTGATCCTCGTGCTGATCGGGCTACTGGTCGCCGACCGGCTGGCGCGCACCCTGGTCCGGCCGATCAGCGACCTCTCGGCAGTCTCACACCGGCTTGCCAACGCCGAGCTGGACGCCCGGGTCACGCCGGCCGGCCCGCGCGAGCTGCGCGAGGTGGCCGGCGCGCTCAACCATCTCGCCACCCGCATCCAGGTGCTCCTGGTGCAGGAGCGCGAACAGGTCGCCGACCTGTCCCACCAGCTGCGTACGCCGCTGACCGCGTTGCGGCTGGAGGCGGAGTCGCTGCGTGACCCGGACGACGCCGCCCGGATCACCGCCGCCGCCGACGGGCTCGAACGGGCGGTCACGGGGCTGATCCGGCAGGCCCGGTGGCGGCACGCGCCGGCGCAGCCGGCCTCCTCGGACGCGGCGGCGATCGTCGCCGACCGGGTCGCGTTCTGGTCGGTGCTGGCCGAGGACACCGGCCGGGCCGTCACCCTCGACCTGACGCCCGGCCCTCTGCCCGTCGGTGTGGCCGCCGACAACCTGACGGCGGCCGTGGACGCCCTGCTCGGCAACGTCTTCGCGCACACCCCCGACGGGACGCCGTTCGCCGTCCGGCTGGCCCGTGCGGCGGGCGAGGCGGGCGAGGTGGTCCTCACGGTCGCCGACGAGGGCCCGGGCATGCCCGCCGGGGCGATCCGGCGGGGTGCCAGCGCGGCCGGGTCCACCGGCCTCGGCCTGGACATCGCCCGGCGCGCCGCGCAGGCCGCCGGGGGCCGGCTGGAGTTGCGTTCACCGCCGCCGGGTCGGTGAGCGAGGCGACCTGGTCGATCACCACCCGCAGTCTGGCCCTGTCGTCCGGGGCCC
>NZ_JBEZGJ010000142.1:0-18916 GCF_040649965.1 Micromonospora sp. NPDC048843 | reverse complement strand
GCGGCGCCGGCCACCGTCGGCAGGTCGTCGCTGTCCGCGCCCTCGGCCGCGGCGGCGGCCGCCGCGACCACTGTGAGCACCGTGCCCTCGACCGGCCGGGAGACCGCCGTGTACGCGGCGGCGGTGCCGGAGCGCAACGCGGCGGCCAACTCCCTGCCACGCACCGCCGGCACCCCGGCGACCTGGTCGGCGAAACCACGCAGGATCTGCGAGAGGATGACCCCGGAATTGCCCCGCGCGCCGAGCAGCGCGCCCTGGGCCATCAGCCGCAGCGCGTGCCCGTGCGCTGTCGGCCCGCTGTCGGGGAGCGTGTCCAGATCCATGGCGAGGGCCTGCTGCGCCGAGGTGAGGGTGAGCACCAGGTTGGTGCCGGTGTCGCCGTCGGGCACCGGATAGACGTTGAGCTGGTCGATCTCGCCCTGGTGGCGCTTCAGTGCGGCCAGCCCGCTCGCGCACCAGCGGCGGACCGCGGCGGCGTCGAGGGTGTCCAGCACGGGCAGAAGCCTACTGGCGCGCACCGACACCCGTCGGACTCGTCCGGCGTGTCCTCGCCGGCCCGGGGCGGCGCTGGCCGCGGCGGGGACGAACGCCTCCGGTACCCTTGCCGCCGGGCCGGCCCACCGCTGGGCGGGCAGGTCCACGACCAGGCGTGAGCCGGGGCACGGGCGAGCGCCGGACCGGGCCGGTTGGCCGGGTCGGCGAGTCATCGGGTAACCTGACCAGGTTGCCCGGGCAGCACCTGCCGGCGACCTCATGAACGTATCAATCCCAGGAGTATCCCGTGGCTAGCGTGTGCGACGTCTGTGGCAAGGGACCGGGCTTCGGCCACAACGTGTCCCACTCGCACCGGCGGACCAACCGCCGCTGGAACCCGAACATCCAGTCGGTGCGTACCCCGGCCGGTGGCGGCAACACCAAGAAGTTGAAGGTCTGCACCTCGTGCATCAAGGCCGGCAAGGTCACCCGCGCCTGACGCGGTAGCACCCAACCTTTTCGTTCGGCTCAGCCGGCGGACCCTCGGGGTCCGCCGGCTCTGTCGTGTTCCCGGGGCAGACGCCGCACACCGGCCGCCGGGGCCGGTACGCAGGTCAGAGGGTGCGGCCGAAGGAGACGCAGCCCTCCGCGTCCTTGTAGAAGCCGAAGTTCGGGATCCGCTCGTACCCGGCGGAGCCGTACATGGCGATCGCCTCGGGCTGCTTGTCACCGCATTCCAGGACCACTCGCTTGCGCCAGTGCTCGCGCGCGGAGCGCTCGACGGCCGCCAGCACCGCACGGGCCACCCCCCGCCCCCGTGCCGCCGGGGCCGTGTACATCCGCTTCAGCTCCGCGCTGTCCGCGCCGTGGCTGCGCCAGCCACCACAGCCGACCGGCTCGCCGGCCAGGTAGGCCACCAGGAACGCGCCATTGGGCGGCTCGAACTCGGCCGCGTCCACCGGGGTGTCGTCGCCGGTGCCGCCGTAACGGGCACCGAGGTCGGCCAGTGCGGCGTGGATCAGGTGCTGCGCCACCGGCGCGTCGAACCGCACCGCCCGGATCTCGATCTCACTCACGGTGTCCAGGGTACGACCGCGGGCGGGCCTCACCGGAAGTGGTCCCACCCGGCCGGACCGTCGTAGGCGGCGCCGTCGACGGTCACGCCGGCACCGTCGGTGACCAGACCGATCGGCCGCCAGTCCGGCGGCAGCACGACCGCCGGGGGGAAGGTCGCGGCCAGCGCGTGATCGTCGCCACCAGCGAGGATCCAGGTGTACGGGTCGACGCCGAGTGCCTGCGCCGCGTCGGCCATCTGCCGGGGCACCTCGAACCCGTCGCGGCGCACGTCGATCGCCACCCCGCTGGCCGCCGAGACGTGCCCGAGGTCGGCGAGGAGCCCGTCCGACACGTCGATCATGGAGGTGGCGCCGAGTTGGGCAGCCTGCGGGCCGGCCTGGTAGGGCACCTGCGGCCGGCGGTACGCCTCGACCAGCAGCCGAGGGGTACGGAAGCCCCGGGTCAGCACGGTCAGCCCGGCTGCCGCGAACCCGGTGCGCCCGGCCAGAGCGAGCACGTCCCCCGGTCGGGCGCCCGAGCGCAGCACCGGCGGACGGCCCGCCAGGTCGCCCAGCGCGGTGACGGCGACGGTCAGGGTGGGACTGGCCGACATGTCCCCGCCGACGACGCTCGCACCTACCGTCGCCGCCTCCGCGGAGAGCCCATCGGCCAACTCCTCCGCCCAGGCGGTGTCCAGGTCCACCGGCATGCAGAGCGCGACCAGCAGGGCCGTCGGCGTGGCACCCATCGCCGCGATGTCCGCCAGGTTGGCCGCTGCCGCCCGGTGCCCGACGTCGCGGGCCGAGGACCAGTCCCGCCGGAAGTGCCGCCCGTCGACCAGCACGTCGGTGGAGGCCGCCACCCGACCGTCCGGCGCGGCCACCACCGCCGCGTCGTCGCCCGGACCGAGCAGTGTCGTCGGCCCGTACGACAGCCGGGCGGTGATCCTCCCGATCAGCCCGAACTCCCCGATCCCGGACACGCCGACGCCACCGCGGGCGTTCCGCCCGTGCTGCCCGGCTCCGCCGTGCTCGCTCACCGCTGCTCCTTGACCACCGATAGGGATCGGACCTGGTCCGTAAGGTACTTTCACCCTTCGGGCCGCTCCCGGGCGGCGACGGACGGAGGTCGAGTCGTGGTACAGGCGTACATCCTCATCCAGACCGAGGTCGGCCGCGCACGTGACGTGGCGGGTCTCATCGCGGACATCCCCGGCGTGGTGCGCGTCGACGCCGTCACCGGGCCGTACGACGTGGTCGTCCTCACCGAGGCGAACACCGTCGACGAGCTCGGCAAACTCATCGTCAGCAAGGTGCAGATGGTGCCCGGCATCACTCGCACCCTCACGTGTTCGGTGGTGCGGCTGTAAGTGGACGAGATGACGACCTCCTCCTCGGCTCTGGACGACGACAGGGCGCGCGACGCGGCCGACGGGACGTCCGAGCCGGCTGACGGTAACCGCGAGTCGGCCGATCCGGCCGCCGCCGCGCCGGCCGGCCGCGATCGGACCATGCGTGGCGCGGCCCTGCTGGCCACGTTGATCGCGCTGCCGATCACGCTGCTGGTGGCAGTGCTGGCCTTCAGCAAGCTCAGCCCGGACACGCCGGCCGCCGCGCCGACCCCCTCCGCGACCACCGCTCGGGTGCAGTCCACCACCCCGGTGGAGATGGCCGCCCCGGCGCTGGCCGCCCGCCCGGCCACTGTCTGCCGGGCCCTGCTCTCCCAGCTCCCGGCGAGCATCCGCGACCTGGCCCAGCGACCGGTCACCGCCGGCCCGGAGCAGAACGCCGCCTACGGCGACCCCGCGCTGACAGTGGCCTGCGGCGGCACCGAGCCGGCCTTCCCCAGCACCGACGAGGTCTGGACCGTCAACCGGGTCTGCTGGCACCTGGCCGAGCAGGCCGACGCGGCGGTCCTCTCCACTGTCGACCGGGAGACGCTGATCACCGTGCGCGTGCCGCGCTCGTACGAGCAGCCGTTGCAGTGGTTGCCGACGATCTCCAGCACGATCGTGGCGAGCGTGCCCTCCGGCGGCACGATCCCGTCCGGTTGCCAGCGCTGAACCCGAACCGACTCCGCCCGCGTCGGCTGACCGGCGCGGGCGGGGTTCGGACGGCTCAGTGCAGGCCGACGCCGCGCCGCTGGGCGGTACGGATCAGCCGGTTGACCAGCTTCGGGTACTCCAGGCCGGAGGCCGCCCACATCCGCGGGAACATCGACGTCGGGGTGAAGCCGGGCATCGTGTTGATCTCGTTGAGGTAGACGTCCAGCTCGGGAGTGACGAAGAAGTCGGCCCGGGCCAGACCGGCGCAGTCCAGCGCGGTGAACGCTCGGACCGCGTACTCCTGCACCTGGCGGGTCACCTTCTCCGGCAGGTTGGCCGGGATGTCGTACTCGCAGGAGTCGTCGAGGTACTTCGCCTCGAAGTCGTAGAAGTCGTGGTCCGCGACGACCCGCACCTCGGCCAGCACCGACGCCTCGGGCGTGCCGCCGGCCTCGCCCTCCAGCACACCGCACTCGATCTCGCGGCCGACGATCGCGGCCTCGATGATGACCTTCGGGTCGAACTGCCGGGCGGCGGCGACCGCCGCGTCCAGCTCGGCCCAGTCGGTGACCTTGCTGACGCCGAATGACGACCCGGCCCGGGACGGCTTGACGAAGACCGGCAGGCCGAGCCGCTCCTTGTCCTGCTCGCCGAGCGTCATGCCGTTGCGCAGCACTGCGTACGTGCCGACCGGGATGCCCTCGACGGCACAGAGCTTCTTGGTGAACTCCTTGTCCATGGCGGCCGCGGAGGCGAACACGTTCGCCCCGACGTAGGGAATGCCGGCCATCTCCAGCATTCCCTGGATGGTGCCGTCCTCACCGTAGGTGCCGTGCAGCACCGGGAAGACCACGTCCACGTCGGCCAGCGCCCGGGGGCCCTCGGTCGGGTCGAGCACCATCAGTCCGTTGCCGGTGGGGTCGGCGCGCAGCACGATGTCGTCACCCGAGTCGGCGGTGATCTCCGGCAGCTGACGGGCGTTGATCGCGAGCTGGGCGGGGTCTCCGTTGGTCAGCACCCACTGGCCGGCCCGGGTGATGCCCACCGGGACCACCTCGAACTCGTCCGGGTCGAGTGCGCCGAACACGCTGCCGGCGCTGACGCAGGAGATGCCGTGCTCCGGGCTGCGGCCGCCGAAGACGATCGCCACGCGGGTCTTGCCTGGGGTGGTCACTCCGGTCACCTCTTCGTACGCGACTGCGGCTGGTCGTGCTCGCCGGTGGCGCTCACCCGGTTGACCTTACTGTGCGTGGCCGCGGGGCGAGGCGATACCCGGCGAGCCACGGCACGACACGGCAAACAGTCAGGAAAGGATATACGGTGTGTAATCGGACGGTAGCGGTGCCACGGACCGCTGACCTGGGGCTGTTCAGTCCCGGGAGTGCCGGCGGCCGACGGCGATCACCTTCACCCGCTGCCGGCCGGCTCGCACCATGCCCAGCGCCATGAAAGCTCCGGCGATGCGGTCGGCGGCCTCCCGGCTGCTGGCGCCGACGACCTGCCGGCGCCGCTCCGGCGCGACCCGCTCGTTGCGGTTGACGCCCTCGACGGGGCGCACATCGGTGAGCACCACGAGGAAGCGGGTCATCGCACTCCGCCCGAGGGTACGGCGGGGGGCTCCGGGCGGGTTCGCACGTCGTCTCCTTCCGGCAGGCCGGGGTGGAGGGGCGGCACGCGACGATCGGGTACGGGGGAGAAACCCGATCGCCGCGCGCCCCATCCCCTCCGGTCGCTCACCACCACCGTCGCCACGACAACCGGCGGTGAGGACGCGATAACAGATTGACACGTGTATAGGCGTGAATGCAACTCCCATCGACGTTCTCTCATGCAGACGTTCCCGCAAATGTATGCGACCATCGATGCATGGCTCCGAAGACCGCCCGCGCCCGCCGGCTCGGCATCGCCCTGCGCCACCACCGGGAAGCCGCCGGGCTGACGCTGGAGACCGCGGCGGATGAGATCAACAGCACCCGCAGCACCCTCTCCCGCTACGAGAACGCCCAGACCCTGATCAGCCCGGCCACCGTGCGCGCCCTACTCACGTCGTACGGGGTGAGTGCCGAGGAGGTGGCCGCGGCGGTGCAGCTCGCCAAGGACGCCCGCAAGCCCGGCTGGTGGGTGTCGTACTCCTACCTGCTGGATCCGCGCACCATCGACTTCATCGCGCTGGAGGCCGAGGCGACAGCCATCGCCAACTTCGAGCCCTCGGTGGTGCCCGGCCTGTTGCAGACCGCCGACTACATCCGTGGCGTGATGCGCGGCGGGCCGCACACCCTCGGCGACGACCTGGTGGAGCAGCGGGTCAAGATCCGGCTCGACCGACAACAGCGGCTCACCGCCGACCAACCGCCCATCCTCGACGCGATCATCGACGAGGGCGCGCTGCTACGGCCGGTCGGTGACCAGTCGGTGATGAACGGGCAACTACGGCACCTGGTCAAGATGGCCGAGCTGCCGAACATCAGCGTCCAGGTGATCCCGCTCTCCGCCGGCTACCACCGGGGCACCCGGGGTTCCCTGCACATCCTCGAGTTCGCCGACCCGGAGGACCCGATCATCGCGTCGGTGGAGACCGTTGCGGGTCAGATGATCCTCGACCGCGCCGGCGAGACGCGTACCTGCACCAAGATCATGGAGCATCTCCGAAGCGTGGCGCTCAGCCCGGCGGACAGCCGCGAGATGCTCCTGTCAGTCCTGAAGGGACGGTAGGACCGATGACCCCGATGATCACAGCGGCCTTGGCCGCGGCGCGCTGGCGCAAGAGCAGCCGCAGCGGCGACGAAGGCGCCTGCGTGGAGGTGGCCGCGATCCCGCGGCTCGTTGCCGTGCGCGACTCCAAGGACCCGGCCGGCCCGGCTCTGCTGTTCCCAACGGCGGCCTGGGCCGCCTTCGCCCAGGCGCCACCGCAGCGCTGACCACAGGTGCCGAGCCGGTGCGGGCCGAGGCCCGCGCCGGCTCAGGCAACCAGCGGGCGGGGCTCCGGAACGGCGCGTAGCGCCTCCAGCGCGGCGATCGCGACGCCTCGGGCGCCGGCCATGTCCCGATCCGGTACCAGGGCGAAGGTGGCCACCGCCGCCTGCTCCTCGCGGAGCACAGTGTGCTCCCGGACCGTCGCCAGGAACCAGTCGCGGAACTCCGGCGCCGCCTCCACCACTCCGCCGCCGACGAAGTACGCGTGCGGGTCGGTGAAGTTCGCGGCGACGGTGAACAGCCGCCCCAACGCCATCGCCTGCTGGGTGAACAGGTCCCGCGCGAGGGCGTCCTCGCGCTCGCCGTACCCCCGGACCAGCTTGGCCGCCCGGGCCACCGGCTCGGCCGCGAGCGGGTGGCCCGGGTACCGGGTCAGCCAGTACGGCAGCAGGTTGCGTTCGATGCCGGTCAGCGAGGCGACGCTCTCGACGTCTCCGGTGAAGCCGCAGGCACAGGTGGGCTCCGGCTGACCCGGGCCGAGCAGCCCGCTCAGCGGAATGTGCACGTGGCCCAGCTCCCCCGCCATCCCGGCCGCACCGGCGATCACCCGACCGCTCTCGACCACACCGCCACCGAGGCCGGTGCCGACGATCGCGGACACCGACGAGCGGTTCATCGCGTCGGCGCCGAAGTGGACGTGGTGGGCGTAGAGCGCCGCCGCGTTGCCGTCGTTGTGGTAGATCACCGGCAGGCCGAGCCGTCGCTCCAGCGCCCCTCGCACGTCGAAGCCGCGCCAGGCCGGCTGGGAGAAGTTGGTGGAGCCCCGCGACGAGATGACGCCCTCGGCGCTGGCCGGGCCGGGAGTGTCCAGCCCGACCGCCTGGACCAGGTCACGCGGCACGCCGGTCTGCGCCAGTGCGCCGTCCAGCGCCACTGCCAACGCCTCGATCGCCGCTTCCGGCCCGGCCCGCACCTCGCTGGGGATCTCCAACAGCCCGTCCACCAGGAAGCGGCCGTCCACCGTCAGCACTGTGGCGTTGTTGCTGGTGCCGCCGTTGTCCAGCCCGACGACCACCGGCACCCCTGCGCTGCCCACCGAAACCGCCTCCCGCCGTCGTGAGTGTGAGCCGAGGCTAGTGCCAACCCCGCTCCCCCGCCATGCCCGGGCAGCCCCAGCCGGGCGTGCACCAACCGCTCCGCACTCCGCCACCGTCGATCAAGGAGTTGTGGTGGGGGATGGAACACCCGTTATGGCGCTTACCGGGCACCACAACTCCATGATCGACCCGGGTCAGGGGCGGCGGGCGCTTATCGCGGTGGCGTCCAGGTCTTCGTCGTGGTGCACCGTGGGCATCAGGCCGGCTTCCTCGAACGCGGCGCAGAGTGTGTCGACCTGGGTGGTGCCGGCTTCGACCACCAGGTGGCCGCCGGGGGTCAGCCACCCGGCCGCGTCGGCGCCGACCCGGCGCAACACGGAGAGCCCGTCCGGGCCGCCGTCGAGCGCCACCGGAGCCTCGTGCAGTCGCGCCTCCGGCGGCATCAGCGCGACAGCGTCGGTCGGCACGTACGGGGCGTTGGCGACCACCAGGTCCAGCCGGCCCCGCCACTGTCGGGGCAGCGGCGCGAAGAGGTCACCCTCGTACACCTCGACCTCCAACCCGACGACGTTGCGGCGCGCACACGCCACAGCCGCCGGGTCGATGTCGGCGGCGGCCAGCCAGCGCGGCGCGAGCCGGTGTGCCAGCGCGACGGTGGTGGCCCCGGAGCCGCAGCACAGGTCGACCACGGCCGGCGCCGCGCCGGTCAGGTCGGCCGCGACCTCGACCAGCAGGGCGGTCCGGGCCCGGGGCACGAAGACGCCCTCGTCGACGGCTATCCGCAGGCCGCAGAACTCCGCCCAGCCGAGCAGGTACTCCAACGGTTCGCCGGCCACCCGACGGTCGGTCAGGTCCGCCAACGCCGCAGGGCTGTGCGCGGCGGCCAGCAGCAGCTCGGCCTCGTCCTCGGCGTAGACGCAACCGGCGGCCCGCAACCGACCCACCAGGGCGGCCCGGTCGGTGCGGAAAGGGAGCGCCATGGGAGACGTCAGACCGGCCCCGCCACATCCAACGCGGCGGCGATGTCGGCCACCAGGTCCGCGGTGTCCTCAGCGCCGCAGGAGAGCCGGACGAAGCCGGGAGCGGTGTCGTCGCCCCACTGCGCCCGCCGGTCGGCAGTGGTGTGCAGGCCACCGAAGGAGGTCGCCGCCGCCACCAGCGTGGCGGCCTCGACGAATCGGCCCACCCGGTCAGCGTCGCCCAGGTCGAACGAGAGCACCCCCGGTATCCGGCGCATCTGCGCCGAGGCCACCCGGTACGCCGGGTCCTCCGGCCGCCCCGGCCACCGCAGGCCGGTCACGTCCGACCGGCCCGCGAGCAGGTCCACGACAGCGGCGGCGTTGGCGCTCTGCCGCGCCAGCCGCAGGTCGAGAGTGGCCAGTGACCGGTGAGCCAGCCAGGCGTCGAACGCGCCCGGAACCGCCCCGGTGGTGGTACGCCAGGTCGTCACCGCGTCGATCAGCTCGGTGGACCGGCTGGCCAGGTAGCCCAGCAGCAGGTCGGAGTGGCCGGTGAGCGCCTTCGTTCCGGAGGCGACCACAAGGTCGGCACCGAGATCCAGCGGACGCTGTCCGAGCGGGGTGGCTGTGGTGTTGTCCACGGCGAGCAGCGCGCCGGCCGCGTGCGCCCGCTCGGCCAGGGCCGCCACGTCGACCACGTCGAGGCCCGGGTTGGCGGGCGTCTCCACCAGCACCAGCCGAACGCCCTCGAACGACGGGTACGGCCCGACGGTCGGCGCGAACAGCACCCGGACGCCGATCGCCTCCAGCACACCGGTGGCGAACGCCCGGACCGGGAAGTATCCGTCGGTGGGGAGCACCACCGTGTCCCCCGGCCGCAGCAGTGTGAGCAGCAGGCCGGTGATGGCCGCCTGACCGGTCGAGAAGACCCGGCAGTCACCGCCCTCCAGCTCGCCCACCGCCGCCTCCAGCAGCCGGCGGGTCGGGTTGTCGGGGCGGCCGTAGCCGTTCGGCGACGTGCCCTGACCCTCGAACGGGTCGAGGTGGTACGGCGCGGCGAAGACCGGCCCGGGTAGGAACGGGTCCCCCGGTGCGGGCTCGGGCAGGCCGGCACGGACGCAGCGGGTGCCGTCCCCCCACTCGCTCATCGGGTCCGTCACTCGTACGACTCCGGTTTGGCGGTGCGGCTCATCAGGGTCTCCACGGCGAGGCGCGGGTCCATCCCCTCGTGACAGATCCGCTCGACGTGCTCGGTGATCGGCATCTCCACGCCGTGCGCACGGGCCAGGTCGCGGATCGCCAGGCAGCTCTTCACGCCCTCGGCGGTCTGCCGGGTGGCGGTCTGGGCCTGCTCCAGCGTCTCGCCCCGGCCCAGATGCTCGCCGAAGGTGCGGTTGCGGGCCAGCGGGGACGAGCAGGACGCGACCAGGTCGCCCATGCCGGCGAGGCCGGCGAAGGTGATCGGGTCCGCGCCGAGCGCCACGCCAAGTCGGGCCGTCTCGGCCAGCCCACGGGTCATCAGCATGGCTCGGGTGTTGTCGCCGAAACCCATAGCGGTGGCGATGCCGTACGACAGGGCGATCACGTTCTTGACCGCCCCGCCCAGCTCACAGCCGATCACGTCGTCGTTCGTGTAGGGGCGCAGGTACGGCGTCCGGATCGACGACTGGACGAGCGTGGCGCGGGCGCTGTTCGTCCCGGCGACCACTGTCGCGGCGGGCTGCTCGGCGGCGATCTCCGGGGCCAGGTTCGGGCCGGACACGACTACCACCCGATCCGCGGCGACCCCGGCGGTCTCCACGATGACCTCGCTCATCCGCTTGGTGGTGCCCAGCTCGATGCCCTTCATCAGCGACACCAGGGTGCTATCCGGGTGCAGGTGCCCGGCCCACTCGGCGAGGTTGCCGCGCAGGGTCTGCGACGGCACGGCCAGCACCACCACCTCGGCACCGGTGATCGCCTCGGCGGCGTCGGCGGTGGCGGTGACGCGGGCCGGGAGCAGCAGGTCGGGCAGGTACTCCGGATTGCGGCGCTCGGTCCGGATGCTCTCGGCGACCGGCGCCCGGCGGGCCCACACCGTCACGTCCCGCCCCGCGTCCGCGAGGATCTTGGCGAACGCGGTACCCCAGGAACCGGCGCCGAGCACTGCGACGTGACCGCTCATGCCGCCGCTCCGCTTCGCTTCGCGACGGCCTGAGCGACACGGCAACTGAGCCAGACGATTCGCTCGCTTCGCTCGCTCATGCCGCTTCGTCCCGCTGCTCGCGGCCGACGGAGGACCGGGCCGGTCGCTCCCACAGTGGCGGCGGGGTACCGCCACGGATCTCGGCGAGCATGTCCCGCAGCCGCAACATGATGGTGTCCGTCATCTCCTCGAGGGTGTCCCGGGTCGGCTGGGCGTCCGCCCACCGGCTCAGGTCGATCGGCTCCCCGGCGGTAACGGTCACCGGGATCCGGGGGCGCAGGCTGACACGGGTCGTCCGCGGGTCGAAGATCCGTTCCGGCCCCCACATCACCACCGGTACGACCGGGGCGCCGGTGGCCAGGGCCAGCCGGGCCGCACCGGTCTTGGCCTTCATCGGCCAGAGCTCCGGCTGTCGCGTGGTGGTGCCCTCAGGGTAGATCACGACCGCGCCGCCCTCGTCGAGCGCGGCGACCAGTGCGTCCAGCGAGCGGACCGCGTCCACGCTGCCCCGTTCGACCGGGATCTGCCGGCACCGGTGCAGGATCCAGCCGACCACCGGCACCCGGAACACGCTGGCCTTGCCCAGGTACTGCGGCCAGCGCCCGGAGTCGTAGATGAAGTGCGCCGACACCAGCGGGTCGGCGTGGGAGATGTGGTTCGCCACGATGATCATGCCGCTGTCGCCGTGGAGATGTTCCTGACCACGCCAGGTACGCCGGGTCCAGACGGTCATCACCGGCTTCACCAGCCACACGGCGAACCGTTGCCAGAACCCCAGCCTCCGCCGTGCCACTGTGCCTCCTCTTCGCGCCCCGACCCCGCCGCGAAATCCCGCCCGCGACGCCCGCAGCGGAAATCATGCCTGCTCGCCCCCGGTACGGCCAGCGAGGGGCCCGGCGTCCGGCTGGCAGGATTGCGGACGTGACTCAGCCGAGGTGGGCCGTGGTGGTGCCGGTGAAGCGGCTGGCCGTGGCGAAGAGCCGGCTGCGGGGCGCGCTGACCGGCGTACCGCACGAGGAGTTGGCGCTGGCCCTGGCGGCCGACACGCTCCGCGCGGTGCTGGCCTGCCCGGCGGTCGCCGAGGCCCTGGTGGTGACCGACGACGCCCGGGTGGCGGCGGCGGCGCGGGACGCCGGCGCGCGAGTGCTGCCGGACGAGCCGGACGCCGGCCTGAACGCCGCGTTCCGGCACGGGGCGGCCACTGCCGCCGCCGGGTGGGTGGCCGGGATCACCGCGGATGTGCCGGCGCTGCGCCCGGCCGAGTTGGCCGGTGCGCTGCTCGCGGCACAGAACGGTCGACAGGGGGTACGCCGGTTCCTGCCGGACGCCCCCGGCGGGGGCACTGTGCTGCTCACCGCCGGCCCGGGTGTGCCGCTGGATCCGCGTTTCGGCGTGGGCTCGGCGGTCGCGCACGCGGCGAGCGGGGCGCTGCCACTCGACGGCGACTGGCCCAGCCTGCGCCGGGACGTGGACACCGCCGCGGACCTGGCCGCCGCCGCCCGGCTCGGGCTGGGGCCGCGCACTGCCGCACTGGTGGCCGTCGGTCGCCCCGCCCGCGCCGCAGGCTGAGCCGCCCGGTGGGCTGAGCCCGCGCCACCGGGTGAACCGCCGGGTGTACGGTGCCAGCATGCAGGGCACTGTGGCCAGCTACGACGCGGCGACGCGCAGCGGCGTCCTGCTGCTCGACGACGGCACCGAGATGCGCTTCCCCGCCCGGGCCTTCGACGCCTCCGGGCTGCGGCTTCTCCGGCTCGGGCAGCGGGTCCGCATCGACACCGATCCCGACGGCGAGGTTGTCCGGGTGACATTGCCGACGATGATCTGACCCGGCGAGCCCAAGTTCATTTTGCGTTAACCGTAATCGGGTGATTATGAGCGGGTGAGCACCCCTCGCGAGCAACCCGCCCAGCCGCCCGCCACCGACCTCCGCAACGGCTCCCGTACGCGCGGCACCGATGGGCGCTTCCGCCCGTCCCGCGCCGAACGTGCCGGTGCCGCCCGCGCCGACACGCTCGCCGACGATCCCGGTGCCGCCTCCTCCGGGCTGGACGAGGTCATCGACCCCGCCCCGACCATCGAGGCGGACGGCCCGACCGCCGGTGGCGTCCACCAGGTCCTGCCGGACGACCTGCCGACCGGTGCCGCACCTGAGGACGACGACGAGCCCCCGGCGGCCCCGCCGCTGCCCGAGGACCGGTTCCTCAACCGGGAGCTGTCCTGGCTCGACTTCAACGCCCGGGTGCTCACCCTGGCCGAGGACCAGGGCACCCCGCTGCTGGAGCGGGCCAAGTTCCTGGCCATCTTCGCCAGCAATCTCGACGAGTTCTACATGGTGCGCATCGCCGGGCTGAAGCGGCGGCTCTCCGCCGGCCTGCCGGTGCGCGGCGGCGACCGGCTGCCCCTGCGTACGCAGTTGGAGCTGATCGCCGAGCGGACCGCCGCGCTGGGCGCTCGGCACGCCGCCTGCTTCGTCGACGACGTGCTGCCCAAGCTGGCCGACGAGGGCATCCGCATCCTGCGCTGGGGCGAGCTGGGCGACGGCGAACGGGAGCGGCTGCGCACCTACTTCCGGGAGCACATCTTCCCGGTGCTGACCCCGCTCGCTGTGGACCCGGCGCACCCGTTCCCGTACATCTCGGGGCGGTCGCTGAACCTGGCGGTGGCGGTTCGTGACCCGGACGGCGGTTCGGAGCTTTTCGCCCGGGTGAAGGTGCCCAACAACGTCCCCCGCTTCGTCCGGGTGGACCGGGACCAGCCGGGCGTCCGGATGTTGCCGGTGGAGGACCTGATCTCGGTGCACCTGGGGCAGCTGTTCAGCGGCATGCAGGTGGTCGAGTGCCACCTGTTCCGGGTCACCCGCAACGCCGAGGTGGAGGTCGACGAGGACCGCGACGAGGATCTGCTCCAGGCCCTGGAACGGGAGTTGGCCCGACGGCGGTTCGGTCCCCCGGTCCGCCTGGAGGTCGCCGCGTCCATCTCCGAGCACATGTTGGAGTTGCTCGTCCGCGAGCTGGACATGGACGACCAGGACGTGCTGCGGGTGCCCGGCCTACTCGACCTGTCCGCGCTGTGGCAGGTCTACGGCGAGGCGGACCGGCCGGACCTGAAGGACCCGCCGTTCGTGCCGGCGACCCATCCTCGGCTCGCCGAGGGCGAGGTGCCGCGCAGCGTCTTCTCCACACTGCGCGACGGGGACATCCTCGTGCACCACCCGTACCACTCGTTCGCCACCAGCGTGCAGCGCTTCATCGAGCAGGCCGCCGCCGACCCGAACGTGCTGGCCATCAAGCAGACCCTCTACCGGACCAGCGGCGACTCACCGATCGTCGACGCCCTCGTCGACGCGGCCGCCGCCGGCAAGCAGGTGGTGGTGCTGGTGGAGGTGAAGGCCCGCTTCGACGAGGTGGCAAACATCGGCTGGGCCCGCACGCTGGAACGCGCCGGCTGCCACGTCGTGTACGGCCTGGTCGGCTTGAAGACGCACTGCAAGACCGCGCTGGTGGTCCGACAGGAGGGCAACCAGATCCGTCGCTACTGCCACATCGGCACCGGCAACTACCACCCGAAGACGGCCCGACTGTACGAGGACTTCGGCATGCTCACCGCCGACCCGGAGATCGGCGCCGACCTCACCGACCTGTTCAACGTGCTCACCGGCTACAGCCGGCAGACCGCGTACCGGCGGTTGTTGGTCGCCCCGCAGGGCATCCGCAGCGGCCTCATCGAACGGATCGAGCGGGAGATTTCACACGTCCGCCTGGGCATGCCCGGCCTGGTCCAGTTCAAGGTCAACTCCCTGGTCGACGAGGGGGTGACCGACGCGCTGTACCGCGCCTCCCAGGCCGGCGTCCACGTCGACCTGCTCATCCGGGGCATGTGCACGCTGCGCCCGGGAGTGCCGGGGCTGTCGGAGAACATCAGGGTCCGCTCGATTCTCGGCCGGTTCCTGGAACACTCCCGGGTCTTCCGGTTCGGCAACAACGGTGAGGCCGAGTTCTGGATGGGCTCGGCCGACCTCATGCACCGCAACCTGGACCGTCGGGTGGAGGCGCTGGTGCAGGTGAGCGACCCGATCGCCCGCGCCGAGTTGGACCACGTGCTCGCCGCCGCGATGAGCCCCGAAGTGGACGCGTTCGAGCTGGCCGGCGACGGGACCTGGACCCGGCGTACCGGCGGTGACAACGCCGCCCGGGCCCATCTGCAGGAACTGCTGCTGCGCCGCGTCGGTGGCACGGCCAGCTGACCGCGCAGCGCATAGGCTGAGCTGATGGTCGAGGAGGAGCAGAAGTACGAGGTGGACGACGCCTATGTGCTGCCGGACCTGGCCGGCACGGCCCCGGCCGGCGGTCGGGTCCGGGCGCTACCACCGGTGACGCTGGTCGCCCGCTATCTCGACACTGTCGACCTGCGGCTGGCCCGCGCCGGTGCCTCGCTGCGCCACCGCAAGGGCGACGAACTGCCCTGGACTGTGAAACTACCGACCGGGACGCCGGGCGTGCGGCATGAGATCTCCCGTCCCGGGCCGAAGGGGCAGCCGCCTCCGGAGCTGGTGGAGTTGGTCACCGTCCTGCACCGGGGGGCGCCGCTGGCCCCGGTGACTGTGGTGCGGACGGCGCGGCACGCGTACGAGGTGTGTGACCGGGCCGGCACCGTCCTCGCCGAGGTGGTGGACGACCGGGTGACGGTGCTCGACGATTCCGGCGGCACCACCGACACGTTTCGCGAGGTGGAGGTGGAGCTGAAGGCCGGCGACCGGAAGCTGCTCGACCGGGTCGGCGGGGTGCTGCGCGAGGCTGGCGCCCAGGGAGGGTCGTTCACGCCGAAGCACGTACGGGCGCTGGGCGAGACGGCGCAGGCCGATCCGGACCTGGTCGCACCGGCCGGGCTGACCGCCGAGCCGAGCGCCGGTGACGTGGTGACCGAGTCGCTACGCAAGGAGATTCGCCGGCTGTTGGCGCACGACCCGCTGGTCCGGCTGCGCGCCCCGGCCGCCGGTGGCGACACTGCGGTGCATCAGATGCGGGTGGCCTGCCGACGCCTGCGCAGTGATCTGCGTACCTTCAAACCGTTACTGCGAAGGACCTGGTCCCGACCGCTGCGCACCGAGCTGCGCTGGTTGGCCGACGTGCTCGGCGCGGCCCGCGACGCCGAGGTGCTGCGCGCGCGGCTGCGCCGTACCGCCGACGCCGATCCGTTGAGCCCGCTCGACCGGGGCGCTGTGGATCGACTCGACGAGGTGCTCGCCGAACGGCAGCGGCGGGCGCTCACCGCCATCGACGAGATGCTGCGCTCCGCGCGCTACCTGGCTCTGGTGGACTCCCTGGTGCTGGCCGCCCGCGCACCCCGGTTCACCCGCCGGGCGGCAGCGCCGGCAGCGCAGGCGCTACCCGCGCTGGTGGCCCGCCCCTGGCGGCGGTTGACCGGGCCGGACGGCGTCGGCGGGCTCGACGCGCAGTCGCCGGACGAGCGCTGGCACGCCGTCCGCAAGGAGGGCAAGCAGACCCGGTACGCGGTAAACGCGGTGGCCCCGACGGTCGGCAAGGGCGCACGGCGGCTGTCCCGCGCACTGGCCAGGGTGCAGGACGTGCTCGGCGAGCACCAGGACGCGGCGGTGGCGGCCGACACCTGGCTGGAGATCGCCGCCGAGCGGCCGGACGACCACGAACTGGCGGTCACCGCCGGGCGGCTGGCCGAGCGGGAACGCCAGTCGGTACGCCGGACGCGGGGTCTCCTCCCGGCCGCCTGGCACCGGGCCACCCGGCGACAGCGCACCAGTTGGCTGCCGTGACGGGCATTCGGGCGGCGGGCGGGGTGGCCTGGCGGCCGACCGACGACGGCGTACGCGTCTGCGTTGTGCACCGCCCCCGTTACGGCGACTGGACGCTGCCGAAGGGCAAGCTGGAGCCGGGCGAGCCCGCGCTGGCCGCGGCGGTCCGTGAGGTGGCCGAGGAGGCCGACGTGCGGGGCGTGCCGCAGGTGCGGCTGCCGTCGGTGCGGTACCGCAGCGAGGGGCAACCCAAGCTGGTCGACTACTGGTCGATGCTCGCTGTGGCCAGCGGCGGTTTCCAACCGGACACCGAGGTGGACGACATCCGCTGGCTCGCTGTGGACGACGCGATCCGGTTGGTCAGCTACCCGCACGACGCCGAGGTGTTGGCGGCGTTCGCCGCGCTGCCGTCGGTAACGGCGACTGTCGCGCTGGTCCGGCACGCGCACGCCGGGAAGCGGGCCACCTGGTCCGGCCCGGACGTCGGGCGCCCCCTGGACGCCGAGGGGTGGGCCCAGGCGAGCACGCTGGCCGAGCTGATCGCCCTGATCCGGCCGGCCCGACTGGTGTCGGCGTCGCCGCGACGGTGCGTGCAGACACTCGACCCGGCCGCCGCGTTGCTCGACCTGCCGATCGAGGTCTGCGGCGACCTGGACGAGCCACAACCCGGTCAGCAGAGCGACGAGCAGATCCTCGCCACCGCCGCCCGGCTGCTGGAGCTGGCCGGCGCCGGTGGGCAGTCGGCGGTGTGCAGCCAGGGCAAGGTCCTGCCGGGCGCCCTGGAGCGGCTGACCGGCCGCACCGACGAGGACTTCACCACCCCGAAGGGCGGCGGCTGGCTGCTCGCCTTCGCCGCCGACCGGCTGCTGGCCGCCGATCGCCTGTAGGGCCCGCGTTCGACGGGCCCGGCCTGGTCAGCGGGGCGGCAGGGTCACTGTCACCGCGACCGGCAGGTGATCGCTGGCGGTGCTGCGCGGCGCGACCGGATCACTCGGGGTCAGGCCGGGCGAGACGAAGATGTGGTCGATCTGCTGGCGCGGGTCGTCCGCCGGGCTGGTCGCCAGCGGTCGGGCGGCGGCAAACGCGTCGACCAGGCCGGCCTTGGTGAACTCCGCGAACGCTTCGTCGCCCGGCTCGGTGTTCAGGTCACCCGCCACCACCAGCGGCCGACCGGCCGCGTACCGGGTGGCGAAGTCGGCGACCGCGCGGGCCTGGACCACCGGGCCCTTGCCGGGCGGCGGTTGCAGGTGGGTGCTGACCACCGTGGTACGGACACCGTCGCCGAGGTCCAGAGTGACGGCGAGGGCCTGCGCTCCGGTGGGCGCGCCGACGGCGGCCAGCGGGAGGGTCCGCGGATCGCGTACCGGCCAACGGCTGAGCACCGCGTCACCCCAGACCGGGTCGGCGGCCGGCCCGAAGACGTACGGCATGGCGAGCCGGTCGGCCAACAGGTCCAGGGTGTCGTGCCCACCGTTGAGCAGCCACGCCCGGTCCACCTCGCTGAGCAGCACCACGTCGGGCCGCTGCCGTTCGACGACCTGGGCGAGGCCGGCCAGGTCGAACCGGCCGTCCAGCCCGAACCCCATCCGGATGTTGTACGCCACCACCGTCAACCGTTCCGGTGGGCCGTCGCGGTTGCTGGCCACCGGCACCTCGTCGGCGAGCACCGGTGCCAGCAGGGCCAGCGCGGTGACCGCGGCCGCGGCCCGGAGCGGCGGAAACGGCCCGGGAAGCCGGTCGGCGACGGGGCGGGCGGTGAACGCCACGGCGGCGATCAGCACGGCCACCACCACCGGCACCGCCGCGTTGGGGTAGCCGAGGTCGTAGGCCGAGTAGTAGCCGACCGCCCCGAGCGCGAAGACGAGCATCCCGGCGGCGACCGCGTACCCCCGCCGTGGGGCGCTGGTGCCACCAGCGGTATCGGCGCTCGCGGTATCGGCTGCTGGCTGGCTGGTGTCGTCGGTCAACGCGAGGCAGGCGCCGAGGCCTACCGCGGCGAGGAGGATGGCCGGCAGGAGCAGGTCGCCCCGGTCGAGGGCGAACAGCACAGCGCCGGCGAGCAGCGCCACCGGGCCGTACGCCCGGCCCCACCCACGGGGCGGCCGGGTCAACGCGGCACACAGGAACCCGGCGACCGCCACCGGCACCGGCGCCAGGCCGAACAGCGGCGAACGAGCCACCCCGTCCCCGGCGACCAGGTACGACATCCCGGTTCGAGCCAGCGCCGGGGAGAGCGCCACCATCCCGGCCAACAGCAGCGCCGGCCCGGCCAGCAGCCAGGCGCGGCCACCACCGGGGCCGGCAGCGGCGTCAGCGGGGCCGACAGCGACCTGCTCGTACGCGCCGGTCAGGGTGATCGTGGTGAAGGCGTCGGCGGGCGGCAGCGCCCCATGGCGACCGAGCGGCAGCCGGTAGAGCACC
>NZ_JBEZGJ010000141.1:0-19463 GCF_040649965.1 Micromonospora sp. NPDC048843 | reverse complement strand
GGTGACAGTGGGCGGGGTGAGCGTCGCCCGGGCGCAGTTGGCCGACTACGACCGGGTCTGCGGGTTCCGGCTCACCGATCGGCTGCCCGCGACGTTCCCGCACGTCATGGGCTTTCCGCTCGCCCTGCGCCTGATGACCACGCCGGACTTTCCCCTCCCGCTGATCGGCCTGGTGCACGTCGGCAACCGGATCACCACGCTCCGCCCGATCACCGCCGACGAGACCCTCGACTTCACCACGTACGCGGAGAACCTGCGCCCCCACGACCGGGGGCGGCAGGTGGACGTGGTGCTTGTCGGCTCGGTCGACGGGGCGGAGGTGTGGCGCGGCGTATCGACGTACCTCGGTCGGGAGCGCAAGCCGGGCGGGCGCGAGCCGGGCGAACGTCCCGCGGCGCCGACGGCCACCGCACGCTGGCGTGTGGAACCGCGCATCGGTACGGAGTACGCGCGGGTCTCCGGCGACCACAACCCGATCCACACCTCCCGACTCGGTGCGCGGCTGTTCGGCTTCCGCCGGCCGATCGCGCACGGCATGTGGAGCAAGGCCCGCTGCCTGGCCGCGCTGGAGGCCCGGCTGCCGGACGCGTACACGGTCGAGGTCGCCTTCAAGCTGCCCGTGCCGCTGCCGAGCACTGTGAACTTCGCGCACCTGCCGGACGGCGGGTTCGCCCTGCACGACTCCCGTGGCCGACCGCACCTGACGGGTCACCTGCGCTGAGAATTCCGAGCTTGGCAGAAGCTCCCTCGTGCGCTAAGTTGTTCTCACAGCGAGATATTCTCAAGATGAGAGAGACGCGATGAACGAGCAGGAGTTCCTGGCCGCGTACGACCCCCGGGCCTACCCGGCGATCGCCGTGACCGTCGACGTGGTGGCGCTGACCATCCGCGACAGCGCACTGCACCTGCTGCTGATCCGGCGCGGCGAGGCACCCTTCGCCGGGCACTGGGCGCTGCCGGGGGGCTTCGTCCGCCCCGACGAGGATCTGACCACTGGCGCCGGACGGGAGTTGGCCGAGGAGACCGGGCTCGGCGGCGACGCGCTGCGCCGCGTACACCTGGAGCAGTTGGGCAGCTACGGCGCTCCCGACCGTGACCCGCGGATGCGGGTCGTCTCGATCGCCCACCTCGCGTTCGCCCCCGACCTGCCGGACCCGGCCGCCGGCAGCGACGCCGACGAGGCGATCTGGCTCCCGGTGACCGCGTTGACCAGCCGACAGCTCGCCTTCGACCACGGCCGGATCATCGACGACGCGTTGGAACGGGCCCGCTCCAAGCTGGAGTACACCCCGCTCGCCACCCGCTTCCTCGCCGCCGAGTTCACCATCAGCGAACTGCGGGCGGTCTACGAGACGGTCTGGGGGCACCCTCTGCACGCCGGCAACTTCCACCGCAAGGTCCTCTCCGTGCCGGGCTTCGTGGAGAGCACCGGCGCCAGCACCGAGCGCGGTGGCGCCCGAGGCGGCCCGCGCGCCCGGCTCTACCGGGCCGGCGACGCCCGCCTGCTGCACCCGGCGCTGCTGCGCCCCGCCCGCGAGGAGACGGTGCGGTGAGGGCCACGGAGGCCATCCGCCTGGTCGCGGCCGCCCGCACCGACGCGGACCTGTTCGGCGCCGACCAGCCGGCCCACCGCTACCGCGAGCTGGTCGCGGCCCTGCACCCCGACCGCCTGCCGACCGACCCGGCGGTACGCGCCGAAGCCGTCGACGCGTTCATCCACGTCACCACCCGGTGGCAGGCCCGGCGGACCACAGTTCTCGGCGACTACCGGTTCGGCGCGCCGGCCCACTCGGGTGACCTCGCCGACCTCTACGACGTCGGCGACGACAGGCTGCTCAAGCTCCCCCGACGGCCCACCGACAACGACCTGATGGCCCGCGAGGCGCACGCCCTGCGCACCATCGCCGAGCGCGGCGACCCGCGCTACCTGCCGTACGTGCCCCGGCTGGTCGACGAGTTCCGGCACCGCGACGCCACCACCGGAGCGGAACGGCGGATCAACGTCCTCGCCACCACACCCGGCCTGCACGACCTCGATGAGGTGCGGCGGGCGTACCCCGACGGGCTGGACGCCCGGGATGCGGCCTGGATGTGGCGGCGGCTGCTGGTGGTACTCGGCCTGGCCCACCGGGCGGGCGTGGTGCACGGCGCGGTCCTGCCCCGACACGTGCTGATCGAGCCGGACGCCCACGGCGTGGTGCTGATCGACTGGTGCTTCTCCGCGGCCGTCGGAAGCACGATCCCGGCGGTCGTCCCCGGCCACGGCTGGGACCCGGAGGAAGTCCTCAAGAAGCAGCAGTGCGGGCCGGGCACCGACATCGCGATGGCCAGCCACTGCATGAGCTGGCTGATGGGGCCGCGCGCACCCCGCGAGCTGCACACCTTCGCGCAGGGCTGCCGGCAACGGTCCCTGCACGCCCGGCCCGACGACGCCTGGCGCCTGCTGCGCGAACTCGACCAGGTGCTGGACCGGCTCTACGGGCCACGCACCTTCCGGCCCTTCACCCTCACCCCCTAAGGAGCTGTCATGGGCAGTGGAATCTGGTCCACCGACGTGTACGACGCCGCCGACCGCTACCGCCGGTCGACCGGCAAGAGCGCCTTCTCCTACAGCGACAGCGGGGCGCGCACCGTGCACCCCGCGCTCGACCCAAGGGACGCGACCCGCGAGAGCCGCGACTCCGACGAGCACCCCCGGTCGACGCCCGTCGCGGTGCTCTTCGACGTGACCGGCTCGATGCGCACGGTGCCGCGGGTCCTCCAGACCAAGCTGCCGCAACTGCTCGGGTTGCTGCAACGGCAGGGCTACGCAAGCGACCCGCAGATCATGTTCGGGGCCATCGGCGACGCCACCTGCGACCGGGTGCCGTTGCAGGTGGGCCAGTTCGAGTCGGACAACCGGATGGACGACGACCTCGGCCGGATCGTGCTGGAGGGCGGCGGCGGCGGACAGATGAGCGAGTCGTACGAGCTGGCCATGTACTTCATGGCCCGGCACACAGTCACCGACAACTGGGAGAAGCGCGGCCGGCGCGGCTACCTGTTCATCATCGGCGACGAGCTGGCCTACCAGCGGGTGAAGGCCCGGGAGGTGGCCAGCCTGATCGGGGACGACCTCTCCGAGGACGTGCCGCTGCGGCAGGTGGTCGACGAGGTGACCCGCCGCTGGGACACCTACTACCTGCTCCCCGCCGGCAGCCACTACGCCGGCAACGCCAAGGTGCTCGACTTCTGGCGGGACCTGCTCGGGCAGAACACCGTAGTGCTCGACGACCTCGACGCGGTCTGCGAGACCATCGCGCTCACCATCGGCCTCGGCGAACAGGCCATCGACCTGGACGAGGGCCTGCGCGACCTGGACCGCGCCGGCTCCGGCGCCACCGGGACCGTGTCCAAGGCGCTGGCCCGCTTCGGCCGGGAGCGGCGAGCCCAGGTGTCGACGCTGCCGGCGTTCACCGACACGGCCAGCGGGGTGACCCGGCTGTGAACCACGTGGCGGTTGTCGACCTCGGCTACGGCGACGCCGGCAAGGGCACAGTGGTGGACTGGCTCTGCGCCACCCGTCCCGTGCACACGGTGGTCCGCTTCAACGGGGGCGCGCAGGCGGCACACAACGTCGTGCTGCGCGACGGGCGGCACCACACGTTCGCACAGTTCGGCGCCGGCACGTTCCATCCCGGTGTGCGTACGCACCTGTCCCGGCACGTGGTGGTGGACCCGCTGGCGTTGGCCGCCGAGGCCGACCACCTCGCCACGGTCGGGGTGCCCGACGCGCTCGACCGGCTGACCGTCGACGGGGGCGCGCTGCTCGCCACCCCCTACCACCGGGCCGCCAACCGGGCCCGCGAGATCGCCCGGGGAGCCGACCGGCACGGCTCCTGCGGGCTGGGGGTGGGCGAGGCCGTCGCGTACGGTCTCGCTCACCCCGACGACGCGCCGCGGGTCGCCGACTGCCGCCACCCGGCACTGCTGCGCCGCAGGCTGACCACAGTGCGGGACCGGCTGACCGCCGAGCTGGGCCCGCTGGACGCGCCACCGATCGAGGACTGTCTGCCCGCGTTCACCGGATTCGCCGGGCGAGTCACCATCGTCGACGGCAGTTGGCTCGCCGGGGCGCTGCGTACCGGGACCTGCGTGTTCGAGGGCGCGCAGGGGGTGCTGCTCGACGAGTGGCACGGCTTCCACCCGTACACGACCTGGAGCACCACCACGTTCGCCAACGTCGACAGCCTGCTCGCCGAGGCGGGCCGGCCCGGAGACGTGACCCGGATCGGGGTGCTCCGCGTGGTCACCACCCGGCACGGGGACGGTCCGTTGGTGACCGAGGACCCGAGCCTGCCGTTCGCCGACGCGCACAACGCCACGAACCAGTGGCAGGGCCGGTTCCGGTTCGGCCACTTCGACGCGGTCGCCCACCGGTACGCCCTCGCCGCGGCCGGCGGCGTCGACGGCCTGGCAGTGACCCACCTCGACCTGGCCGGCCCCGACCTGAAGATCTGCCGCCGCTACGACACCACCGACCGGCTCATCCCGGGCCCGCCCGGTGACCTGGACCGGCAGGCCGCGCTCACCGCCCGCCTGCTGCGCTCCCGCCCGGTGTACGACGAACCGCCGCAGGACTGGCCGGCAGCGGTGAGCGCGGAGCTGGACACCCCGGTGGTGCTCACCTCGCAGGGCCCCACCGCGGACGACAAGACCCCACGCGGCCCACTGCTAGCCCCACGGGCTCTGACCCGCACGGCCTGACCCACCCCACGCGCCCCAACCTCGTCGATCTTGCACTTTCGGTCGTTGTTCTGCGGCTTTTGCAGTGGTTGGTTCGGGCCCAAAGTGCAAGATCGGCGCGGGGAGAGGTGGGGGTTATCCAGCGGCTTCGGCCACCGGGCGGGTCGCACCCGGCGAGCATGGAGGCATGGACTCCGCGCTCGACCTGCTCCGGCAGCTGGTCACCTCACCGTGGGTGTACCTGCTGATCTTCGGGCTCACGGCGGTCGACGCGTTCTTTCCGGCCGTACCCGGCGAGGCGGCCGTCATCACCGCCGCCGTGCTCTCCACCAGCGGAAATCCCAAGCTGGCGGCGGTGATCGTCGCCGCCGCGCTAGGCGCCTGCGCCGGCGACCACGTCTCGTACGCCATCGGGCGCGGTGGCGGCGCGAGACGCTTCGCCGGGTTTCCCGACGGCAGCCGCCGACGAGCCAGCTCGGAGTGGGCCCGGCGCGCACTGAACCGGCGTGGCGGGCTGATCCTGACCACCTCCCGGTATCTGCCGGGCGGTCGGACCGCCGTCACCCTCACCATGGGCGCGGTGCGCTATCCCCGCCGGTCGTTCCTGTTGTACGACGCGATCGCGGCGGTCACCTGGGCCCTGTACTGCGGGCTGCTCGGCTACTTCGGTGGGTTGGCCTTCGAACGGCACCCCGTCAAGGGCGTCCTCGCCGGGATCGGCCTGTCGGTGATCGTCACACTGGGCATCGAGGGCATCCGTTGGCTGCGCCACCGGGCGCGCCGCCGCGCCGCCGCCACCACCGATCGGGCCGGATCGACCTGACACCCGTCACAGCAGGTCGGCATCGTGCACCAGGATGGCCACCTGCACCCGGTTGCCCGCGTGGAGTTTCGCCAGCGCCCGGCTGACGTGTGCCTTGACGGTGGCCTCGCTCATCGTCAGCCGCCGGGCGATCTCCGCGTTGCCGTGCCCGCGCGCCACCTCCCGGACGATCGCCAGCTCCCGTTCGGTCAGCGGTGCGAGCCGCTCGCGGGCCGCTTCCCGGCGGGCCGGACCACGCTCGGCGAACGAGCTGATCAGACGCCGGGTCACGGTCGGGGCGAGCATCGCGTTGCCGGCGGCCACCGTACGAACGGCTGCGGCCAACTCGCGGGGCGGGGTGTCCTTGAGCAGGAAGCCGACAGCGCCCGCCCGCAGCGCCCGGTGCACGTACTCGTCGAGGTCGAAGGTGGTCAGCATGATCACCTTCGGGCCGGCGGCGACCACCTCGGGCGCGATGGTCAGCCCGTCGATGCCCGGCATCCGCACGTCGAGCAACACCACGTCAGGGCGTAACCGCTGGGCCTGCTCCAGCGCGCCGGCGCCGTCCGCCGCCTCACCGACGACAGTGATGTCCTCCGCCGCCTCGAGGATCAGCCGCAGCCCGGCACGGACCAGCTGCTCGTCGTCGACCACCACCACCCGGATCACGCCACACCCGCGAGCGGGATCAGGGCCCGGACCAGGAAGCCGCCGTCCACCGGAGTGGCCTCCAGCCGGCCGCCGAGCAACTCCACCCGCTCACGCAGCCCGAGCAGCCCCTGCCCGGCACCCGGCAGCGTCGACCCGCCCTCGGACGGGCCGTTGCGGACCAACACCTCCAGACCGTCCGGCAGGTAGCGCAGGCAGACTGTCGTCTCGGCGTCGGCCGCGTGCTTGCGCACGTTGGTCAGCGCCTCACGGACCACCCGGTACGCGGTACGCCCCAGCGTCGCGGGTAGTGCCGTCGGCACACCCTCGTCCTGCCGGGACACCCGCAGCCCGGCGGCACGGGACTCCCCGATCAACTCGTCCAACGTGTCGAGCCCTCGCTCCGGCGTCACGGCCGGGCCGGCCTGGCGCAGCACACCCAGCACCTCACGCAGGTCGGTGAGCGCCTGCCGGCCGGTCGTCCGGATCAACGCGGCGGCCTCCACGGTCGCCGGGTCCACGGCTGTCACCTCCAGCGCCCCGGCATGCACCACCATCAGCGAGACCCGGTGCGCCACCACGTCGTGCATCTCCCGGGCGATCCGGGTCCGCTCCTCGGCACGGACCCGGTCGGCGCGGGCCTCCTGTTCGCGTTCCAGCCGCTCGGCCCGGTCCCGCAGAGCGGCGAGCGTGTCCTGACGGGCCCGCACCCAGAGGCCGAAGACCAACGGAAGTCCGACCAGACAGACGGCGAGCATCAGCACGTTGCCGCTGGATGCGGTGGTCATCCGGCGTACGCCACCCACCGCCAGCCCGACCAGCACCCCGCCGCCCAGCACCAGCGCCGCCCCGGCGAGGTAGCTGGCGAGTTGGCGACCGCGCAGCCGCAGACCCGCCTGGTACGAGGCCAGCACCCCGGCGGCCGCCGCGGCGAGCACCAACCAGCCGACCGCCGCGGCCAGGAACAACGGCCAAAGACGGGTGCGAACCGTGCCGGCGGCCCACGCCGAGCCCAACACGATCAGCAGCACGACCGCGCCTGGCAGCGGCGAGCGGACCCCGAGGTCACCTGTCGCGCTGGCCCAGACGGCCGCGGCGACGACGACGGCGAGCAGCATCGGGCCGTACCGCTGGATGACCCGCCGGAGAGCGACGGCGCTGGAGGCCACGCAGCGAGCGTAGGGCCTCACGCACCTATCGCGCCGCCGTGCGCAGGCGGACCGGGGCGCGGTGGGGGAAGACCCCTACCCGCCCTCGGGGACGGCCGCTACCTAAGTAGTGGCGCCCACCTGACCACTGGCCGATGTCGGGAGTCGCCGCCCCGACCAGCATCGGGATCATGGATCTGCTCGACCTGTTGCACGACACGATGTCCTCACCCTGGGTGTACCTGGCGATCTTCGCGATCGCGGTGCTCGACGGCTTCTTCCCGGTGGTGCCGAGCGAGACGGCGGTGATCACCGCAGGGGTGTTCGCGGCCTCCGGAGCGCCGTACCTGCCGGCGGTCATCCTGGTGGCCGCCGCCGGGGCGCTGGTCGGCGACCACATCTCGTACGCCATCGGGCGGGGTGGCGGCACGCGGCTGCTCGACCGGCTGCCGCCCGACGGTCGACGCCGAGCCGCCATCGACCGGGCCCGTCGGGGCATCGCCACCCGGGGTGGTCTGATCCTCACAGTGGCCCGCTACATCCCGGGCGGCCGGACCGCTGTCACCCTCACCATGGGTGCGGTGCGCTATCCACGGCGACGCTTCCTGGCCTTCGACGCGCTGGCAGCCAGCTCGTGGGGGCTCTACTCGGCGCTGGTCGGCTACGTCGGCGGACTGGCCTTCGAACAGGACCCGCTGCGCGGCCTCCTGCTCGGTCTGGGCCTCGCCCTGACGGTGACTGTGGTCGTCGAGGTGGTCCGCTGGCTCCGCAACCGACGCCGTACGGCGCGGGCCGGCGAGCCGGGCGCGGCGCGGGCCGGCGGGCCGGGCACCGACGCTCTTACCGCCGGGGCCGTCAGTCGGCCGGCGGACACCAGGTGACGCCGTGCAGCAGTTGGGCGGCACCGAGCCAGGCCACGTTCATCATCCGGGTGGCAGTCTTCTCCGGGTCGGCCTCCGGGTGGTCCGCGAGCCAGTCGGCCAGCGACTCGGTCGCGCCGACCAGGGCGTACGCGACGACCTCCAGGTCGATGGCGGCGATCTCGCGGCCCTCGGCGCGCAGCGCGTGGTCGAGCATCCCGGCGACCACCTCGACCAGCCGGGCCCGCATGGTGGCCAGCTCGCCGGCGAACGGCTGCTCGCCCCGGGCCTGCCGGTAGAGCACCGCCCAGCCGTCCCGGTGGGCGCCCACGAAGCCGAAGAACGCCCTCAGCCCGCGCCAGAGCCGCTCGTCGGCCGGCAGGTCGGGAGCCGCAGCCCCGGCGATGGCCTGCATCATCCGGGTGCCCTCCCGATGCAGGCAGGCGACGAAGAGCTCCTCCTTGGTGCCGAGGTACGCGTACACCATGGGTTTGGAGATGCCGGCGTCCTCGGCGATCTCGTCCATGCTGGCGGCGTGGAAGCCACGTCGGGAGAAGACCTTGACGGCCGCGTCGAGCATCTGCTGCTCGCGGACGGCACGAGGCAGGCGCTTGAAGGCGGGGACGCTGGACACCTTGCGAGCATACCTACTCGTGCGTAGGGTTACGCGCGAGTAGCCAATCTTCCGGAAGGCGCACCTGATGACTGACTTCGACCCGGCCACCTTCGCCAACGTCGGCCCCAAGGAGTTCGCCCAGCTGGTCAAGTCCACCCCGGACGACAAGATCGCCCAGGTGATGTCCGGCGACCTGCGCGACAAGGTCCTGGGCGAGGTGTTCGGCCGGATGCCGTCGCTGTTCCGCGCGGACCGGGCCGGTTCCACGAACGCGGTCATCCACTGGATCATCACCGGTCGCCCCGACGGCGGCAGCGACACCTACGAGGTTGTCATCGCCGACGGCACCTGTGTCGTCAACGAGACCCCGCAGCACGACCCGAAGCTGAGCCTCACCATGGGCCCTGTCGAGTTCCTGAAGATCGTCTCCGGTGGCGCCAACCCGGTGATGATGTTCATGACCGGCAAGTTGAAGGCGAAGGGCGACCTCGGCCTCGCCGCCAACATCGCCAACCTGTTCGACATCCCCAAGGCCTGACATGGCTGAGTTCTCGCTCGACCTGAACGAGGAACAGCGGGATCTACGCGACTGGGTGCACGGCTTCGCCGCCGAGGTCGTGCGCCCAGCCGCAGCCGAGTGGGACGAGCGCGAGGACACCCCGTGGCCGGTGATCCAGGAAGCCGCCAAGGTCGGCCTCTACGGCTTCGAGTTCCTCGCCACCTGCTGGGCCGACCCGACCGGGCTCTCCCTGCCGATCGCCAGCGAGGAACTCTTCTGGGGTGACGCCGGCATCGGCATGAGCATCTTCGGCACCTCGCTCGCCGTCGCCGCCATCTACGGCGCCGGCACCCCCGACCAGATGGTCGAGTGGGTGCCGCAGTGCTTCGGCGACGTCGACTCGCCGGCCGTCGCCGCCTTCTGCACCAGCGAGCCGGAAGCCGGCTCCGACGTCGGCGCGATGCGCACCCGGGCCGTCTACGACGAGGCCACCGACGAGTGGGTGCTCACCGGCCAGAAGGCGTACGCCACAAACGGCGGAATCGCCGGAGTGCACGTGGTCACCGCCTCGGTCGACCCCGCGCTCGGCTCCCGCGGTCAGGCGGCGTTCGTCGTACCGCCGGGCACCCCCGGCCTGGCCGCCACCCGCAAGCTGCGCAAACTCGGCCTCCGCGCGTCACACACCGCCGACGTCTTCCTCGACGGGGTACGCGTACCCGGCCGCTGCCTGCTCGGCGGACGGGACGCCCTGCTGGCACGCCTGGACCGGGCCCGCTCCGGTCAGCGAGCCACCGGGCAGGCCGCGATGCGCACCTTCGAGCTGTCCCGACCCACAGTCGGCGCCCAGGCGCTCGGCGTGGCCCGGGCCGCCTACGAGTACGCCCTCGACTACGCGAAGGACCGGGTCCAGTTCGGACGCCCGATCATCGAGAACCAGGCTGTCGCGTTCGCGCTGGCCGACATGCGGATGGAGATCGACGCGGCGCGGTTGCTGGTCTGGCGGGCCTCGTGGATGGGCCGCAACAACCGCCCGTTCACCGCTGGCGAAGGATCGATGTCCAAGCTCAAGGCCGGCGAGGTGGCCGTGTCGGTCACCGAGAAAGCAGTGCAACTGCTCGGCGGAGCCGGCTTCCTGCGTGACCACCCGGTCGAGCGCTGGTACCGGGACGCCAAGATCTACACCATCTTCGAGGGCACCTCGGAAATCCAACGACTGGTCATCTCCCGGGCGATCTCCGGGGTGCAGATCCGCTGACCGCCGTCGGCCCAGCCCCTCCTCGACCGGGGTCGGGCCGACGGTGGCCGAATTCCACGATCAGTGCCGTCTTTGTCACCCCACGCCGACGCCAACTGGGCCTTCTGCCGCGCCCAGTGCATGATCAAGGAAAGAAGCCCTGATGGACGGGCGGGCCGCCGCCCCGTCCGCGCACCACCCCGAGGAGGTCTGCGGCATGGACCTGCCGTTCGTCATTGCCACGCTGACCCGTCGCGGGCTGCTCACCCCCGGCAGCCCGGTCCGGGTCGCCTCGCAGCTCAACGCGTTGCGCACGTGGGGGTGGAGCCTGGCAGGCGAGCTACGCCAAGCGGCCGCCCGGGACCCGGGCCGTCCCGCCGTCATCGACGAGAACGGCGTCGAGCTGACCTACCACGACCTGCTCGACCGGGCCGAACGGATGGCCCGCTCGATGCGGGCCGGGCTCGGCGTACAGGCCGGCGACCGGATCGGCGTGCTCTGCCGCAACCACCACGGGCTGATCGAGACGATCGTCGCCGCCACCCTGCTCGGCGTCGACGCGGTACTGGTCAACACCGGGCTCAGCGCCGCCCAACTGGGCACCGTCGCCGAGGAACAGCGGCTGCGGCTCCTCGTGCACGACGACGAGTTCGCCGAGCGGGTCCTCGGCCTCCCCGCCGAGCTGCCCCGCCTCGACGAACGCGCCCGCGAGGAGTTGGTGGCCGGGGCACTGCCGGGTGACCTGCACCCGCCCGAGCGCGACGGCCGAATCATCGTGCTCACCTCCGGCACCACCGGTACGCCCAAGGGCGCTCGCCGGCCGACGCCCAGCGGCTTCGGCCCACTGGTGTCCATCATCGACCGCATCCCCCTGCACGCCCGGGACCGCGTGATGATCGCCGCACCGATCTTCCACACCTGGGGATTCGCCGCCCTCCAGGTGTGCCTGGCACTACGGGCCACCATCGTGCTGCACCGCCGCTTCGACCCGGCCGCCACTCTCGCCGCCCTGAGCACGCACCGGTGCGACGCGCTCTTCGCCGTACCGGTGATGATGCAACGGCTGCTGGAGGTGCCCCCGCCGGACCCACGCCCCCAGCTCACTGTCGTCGCGGTCAGCGGCTCCGCCCTGCCCGGCGGGCTGGCCCCGAAGTTCATGGACGTCTACGGAGACGTCCTCTACAACCTCTACGGGTCCACCGAGGTCTCCTGGGCCTCCATCGCCGGCCCGCAGGACCTGCGTCAGGCACCCACCACCGCTGGTCGTCCCCCGCACGGCACCCGGCTGGAACTGCTCGACGACGACGGCCAACCCGTACCGGACGGACGGGTCGGGCGGATCTTCGTCGGCAACGAGATGCTCTTCGAGGGCTACACCTCGGGTGCCAGCCGGGAAACCCACGACGGCCTGCTCGACACCGGCGACCTCGGCCGACTCAACGCCGACGGGCTGCTCTTCGTCGACGGCCGGGCCGACGACATGATCGTCTCTGGCGGCGAGAACGTCTTCCCATCCGAGGTGGAGGACCTGCTCGCGCAACTACCGCAGGTCCGCGAGGCGGCCGTGATCGGCGTGCCCGACCCCGAGTACGGCCAGCGCCTCTCCGCGTTCCTCGCCCTGCACCCCGGCGAGACCCTCGACCCCGAGGCGGTCCGTGAGTACGTCCGGCACTTCCTGGCCCGGTTCAGCGTCCCCCGGGACGTGATCTTCGTGAAGTACCTGCCCCGCAACGCCACCGGCAAGGTGCTCACCCGAGAACTGCGCCGCTACTACGGCTGACCGCCGTTCAGGGGTAGAGGGTCAGGCCCGGCGCCCGCGCCAGCTCGACGAGCTCCTGCGAGGTCAGCAGCGCCTCGCGGGCAACCCCGTCGACCGGACCGCCGTACCCGTGCAGGAGATTGCCGACGGTGACCGTCACCGATGTGCCGTCCACCCGCATGAGGTGCACCCAGCGCAGAGTGTCCCCGGCCGGGTCCGTACTGGTGCTCAGCATCGCCACCCCGTCGTCGCCCAGCCCTCGCACCTCACAGTTCCGACCGTCAGGCGCGTCCGCGCAGTCCGGCTGCGCCTTTGCCGGGGTGGGATACAAGGCCACCTTCAGATGGCTGTGCCGCCCGTCGCGGTTGAGTATCGCGATCGTCTCGTACTGCCGGTGTGGCGGTTGGTACGCGAACTGCGGCCGATCGCACTCGGGCACCGCCCCGGTCATCGTCAGGTTCGTGGGCACGGTGGTGGCCAGCGCTGCCCGCAGCGCCGCCGTCAGCCGAGGTACGCCCGTCTCCGGCCGCTCCGTCGGGCGTACGCGCACCGTGTCGTACGTCTGGGAGGAAGGCTCCGGTCCGCTGGCCAACGGCTCCGGTCCGCTGGCCAACGGTTCGGGCCCACTGTCCAACGGGATCGGCGCCGGGCAGAGCGACACGTCGCCCGACCCGGAACTCATCGGCGGCAGGGCCATCCCGCCCGGTCCCGGCACGGCGACCAGGGTCGGCACCGCGACGGCCGCGACGGCTGCGGCCACCCCGGTGCCGGCAAACGTCCACGCCCGGTGTCGACGGCGCTGCCGGTCGGCGGCGATCAGCCCGTCCAGATCGATCCGGCTCGGCGGCGACCCGGCCACGGCGTCCCGGAAATGCTCCGTCAGCTCATCCATCGGTCCGAACCTCCTCGACTTGAGTCGGCAGGTCGACGAGGCGACCACGCAGCGCCTCGATCGCACGAGCCGACTGGCTCTTCACGGTGCCGGCGGTGCAGCCCAGCTCGCGGGCGGTCTCCTCGACGGACAGGTCACAGAAGTAGCGCAGCACCAGGACCGCCCGACGACGCGGCGGCAACTCGGCCAGCAGAGCGAGGATGGTCAGTCGGTCGGCAGCGCCGTCCGTGCCGCCGGCCGCGGCCGGCTGTTCCGGCACCTCGGCCCAGGCGGCCTCGCGTCGCCACGGCCGACGCCGCTCGTCCAGCCAGACCCGCAACAGGGTCCGCCGGACGTACGCGTCCGGGCTGTCCATGGCGGACACCCTCGGCCAGTGTCTGAGCAGCTTGACCAGCGCCGTGGACACCAGATCGTCGGCCGTGTGCCAGTCGCCACACAACAGGTACGCCGTGCGGCGCAACGACTCCAGCCGCGCGCCGACGTAGTCGCGGTAACCCTCGACATCGACCGGCATCCGCCGCCACCCCCTCGTCTCACTGAGCAAACGGAGACGAGGCGGGCCGAGGTTGCCCGAGGTCAGCCGGGAATCGTGATCCGATCCTCGATCGCGGCGGCGGCGATGTCGGTGCGGTGCTGCGAGCCGGCCAACTCCACCCCGTCGACCAGCGCATACGCGGCGTCCCGCGCCGCGGCCAGGTCGGCGCCGGTGGCCGTACCGCAGAGGACCCGGCCGCCGGCGGAGAGCAACGCGCCGTCGCTGGCCCGGCGGGCGGTGCCCGCGTGGATGATGCCCGGACCGTCCGCACCGGTGATCACATCGCCGGTGCGCGGCGCGGTCGGATAACCCGCCGAGGCGAGCACCACGGTCACGGCGCTGCCGTCCCGCCACCGCAGCGGCGGGTGCTCAGCCAACGAGCCGGTGGCCGCCGCGTGCAGCAGCCCACCCAACGGGGTCTCCAGCAGTGCGAGCACCACCTGGGTCTCCGGGTCACCGAAGCGCGCGTTGAACTCGATCACCCGAGGGCCGGCGGCGGTGATCGCGAGCCCGACGTAGAGCAGGCCGGCGAACGGGGTGCCCCGGCGACGCATCTCCGCGAGCGTCGGGTGGACCACATCGCGCATCACGTCGTCGACGAGGCCGGGCGGGGTCCAGGCCAGCGGCGCGTACGCCCCCATGCCACCGGTGTTCGGCCCGGTGTCGCCGTCACCGAGCCGCTTGAAGTCCTGTGCCGGCACCAGCGGCAGCGCCGCCTCGCCATCGGTGACCACGAAGAGGCTGACCTCCGGGCCGTCGAGGAACTCCTCGATCACGACACGTCCACACTCGTCCGCGTGCGCCAACGCGGCGGCCCGGTCGTCGGTCACCACCACGCCCTTGCCGGCGGCGAGCCCGTCGTCCTTCACCACGTACGGCGCGCCGAACTCGTCCAGCGCCCGAGCGGTGCTTCCCTCGTCCGTGCAGACGTACGCCCGGGCGGTCGGCACGCCGGCGGCGGTCATCACGTCCTTGGCGAACGCCTTGGAGCCCTCCAGCTGCGCGGCCGCACCGGATGGACCGAACACGGCGATGCCCTTGGCGCGTACCGCATCGGCGACCCCGGCGACCAGTGGCGCCTCGGGCCCGACCACCACCAGGTCAGCCGCCACCTCCACGGCCAACGCCGCCACCGCGGCCGGATCTGTCGGAGTGACCGCTCGCAGCTCAGCCAGGCTGGCGATCCCCGGATTACCCGGCGCCGCGATCAGCGCGGAAACACCCGAATCCGCCACCAGGCCAAGCGCAAGCGCGTGCTCCCGCCCGCCACCACCCACCAAAAGAACGCGCACGCCCGAGATCCTACTGTCCCCCTCCACCTCGCCCGCCCCCGTAGGGCCTCGATGATCAAGAGGTTTGCGTCAGCGGTGGACCCGTTCATGACGGAAACCTCTTGATCACCTTCGCTGAGCGACCGCGACTGCGATCGCTTGGCGGACCGTACGGGGGATGTAGGTGGGGTGGAGGGTGTCCTGCCAGGTGAAACGGAGAATGGTCCAGCCGGCGTTGACCAGGCGGTTCTGGCGACGGCGGTCGGCGTAGGCGGCCTCCGGGGTGCCATGCGCGTCTCGGCCGTCCGCTTCGGCGATCAGCCTTGGGCCGCGCCAGCCCAGGTCGCCAATGCCGAGCAGATAGCCGTCATCGTCGCGCACCTCCAACTGCAGCGTGTCCGGCGGTACCCGGCCGTCCACGCACCGAAGCCGGCTACGCGTCTCCAGCGGCGACTGCGCCCGCCCGTCCGCCTCGGCGAGACAGGCGCGTGCCATGACCGCGCCCCGACGTCCCCGGATCAGGTTCGGAATGGCCGCCAGATGTGCCGGATCGATGCGGCCCTGGTTCAGAGCTGAGTCGAGGACAGAGACCGCTGGATAACGATCAACCCGAAGGATGACGTCCGAGACGGTGCGAAGCGGAGAGGTCGCCGCGATGCCCGCAACCTTGACGATGTCGCTGGGGCCGACGGTCACCTGATGCACCGTCAACCACGGCACCAGGGCGCGCTGGGGTCGGGGTCGATCGACTGGCACCGAAACGTGGACCTGTGCTGTCAGGCGAAGACCCGCGATGCCGTGCAACTCCAACGCGGAGTCCAGAACAGCGAAGGCGCCTGGGCCGAGGCTCACGACCGCAGCGCGGATTCGTGCCCGCCGACGCGTCGAATCACTCAACTCCGCTTCTGGAACGAAGCACCCACGGAGAAGCCGCTGCCACCTGCCGGACCGGTGTAACTGTCGGATCTGGTCCCTGGTCAGGCCGGCACGCAATGCCTGGCCCAGGGTGACCATGCCGTCCTGCCCGGCTGCAATGCGGCGTAGAAGTTGATGTGCACCCACACCCACACCCTGCCCACCCACCCCACTCGAACGAAGCCCCTGTGGACAACCCTCGAGCCCCTGTGGATAACCCCACAGTCCGCCCCGGTGATCAAGAGCTTTACGTCAACCTCACGGCCAGATCTGACGCAAACTTCTTGATCACCGAGGCGAGCACCGGGGTGGGGTGGGGGTGGGGGGTGTGGGGTGGGGTGGGGGTGGGGTTAGGGGAGGAGGGGGTGGAGGACTACGTTTTCTTCTCGGCCTGGGCCTACGCCTACGACGCTGACCTTCGTGTTGCAGAGCTCTTCGACCCTCGCGATGTAGCGGCGGGCGTTCTCCGGGAGGTCGTCGATGGTGCGGGCCTTGGTGATGTCCTCCCACCAGCCGTCGAGTTCCTCGAAGACGGGCTTGGCGTGGTGGAAGTCCGTCTGGCTCATCGGCATGTCGTCGACCCGGACGCCGTTGATCTCGTAACCGACGCAGATCGGCACCTTCGGCAGGCCGGTGAGCACGTCCAGCTTGGTGATGACCAGGTCGGTGACGCCGTTGAGGCGGCAGGCGTACCGGGCGACGACCGCGTCGAACCACCCGCACCGGCGCTCCCGCCCGGTGGTGGTGCCGTACTCCGCGCCGATCTTGCGCAGGTGGTCACCGTTGGCGTCGAACAGCTCGGTCGGGAACGGCCCGGCACCCACCCGGGTGGTGTACGCCTTGCTCACCGCGATGACCTTGTTGATCGCGGTCGGCGGGATGCCCGCGCCCACGCAGGCACCACCGGCGGTCGGGTTGGACGAGGTCACGAAGGGGTAGGTGCCGTGGTCCATGTCGAGCATGGTGGCCTGGGCGCCTTCCAGCAGCACCGTCTCGCCCCGGTCCAGGGCGTCCCAGAGCATCGCCCGGGTCTCCGCGATGTACGGCTTGAGCCGCTCCGCGTACGCCAGGTACTCCTCGACGGTCGCCTCAAGGTCGATCGCCTTGCGGTTGTAGACCTTGAACAGGATCTGGTTCTTCTCGCGCAGCGCGAGTTCCAGCTTCTTGCGCAGGATGCCCGGGTCGAGCAGGTCCTGGAGGCGGATACCGATCCGGGCGACCTTGTCGCCGTACGCCGGGCCGATGCCGCGGCCGGTGGTGCCGATCCGGGACGAGCCGAGATAGCGCTCGATGACCCGGTCCAGCGCCCGGTGGTGCGGCATGATCAGGTGCGCGTCACCGGAAATCCGCAGCCGGGACACGTCGACGCCGCGCTCCGCCAGGCCGTCGATCTCGGCGAGCAGCACCTTCGGGTCGACCACCACACCGTTGCCGATGACGATCATCGCGTTCGGCGAGAGCGCGCCGGACGGCATCAGGTGCAGCGCGTACTTCTGGCCGTCCGGGGTGATCACCGTGTGCCCGGCGTTGTTGCCGCCGGAGTAGCGCACGACGTAGTCGACCCGCTCACCCAGCAGGTCGGTAACCTTGCCCTTGCCCTCGTCGCCCCACTGAGCGCCGATGAGCACGATCGCTGGCATCTTTTCCGCCTCCAGAAGGCTCGGGTGCCAGGTGGCGACCGCTCGGCGAGCCCGGGGTGTCAGGTTAACAAGTAGTGACGGCGTGGCCGGCAGGGGTCGCGTCGACAGGCAGGAGGCTCCTTCCGTGTACGACGTGGTGCTGCTCACCCTCGGTTCGGAGCGGGACGCTCCCGGGGGCTGTGGCAGCGGCGGGGCCTGCTGCGGCGGCGCGACCGGGGCCGACACCGTCCCGACGAGCGAGACCGGCACCGGCCAAGCCAACAGCGGCCAGACCGACACCGGTCACGCCAACACCGACCAGGCGAACACCGATCAGGCCAGCGTCGGCCAGGCCGGCGGCAGCGAGGCCAGCACCGACACCGGGCAGTGCGCGACGGAGCGGCCACGGGTGCCGGTGCTGGCCTGCGCCGACGCGCTGAACGCCCGGGGCGCCCGGGTGGAGACGGTCACCGCCCGCTCCGACGCCGAGATCGACGCGGTGTTGGCCCGGCTCGACGGCCCGCCCCGCCCGGACGGCCTCACCTGGCCGGACCCGGACAGCAAGACCCGGCTGGTCATCGCCACGGCCAGCGACGGGCAGTTGCGCGCCGTGCTGCGCCGGCTGGTCAAGCGGTACGCCCCGGCGCCGAGCAAGCGCCCGGCGGATCTGCCCGGCAACCGGACCCTGCCCGACCTGCCGCCGGTGGCCGTACTCCCGCTCGACCCGGCCCGTGGTGGCACCCACCGGGACCTGGCCGCGCAGCTCGGGCTGCCCCGTGATCCGGCGGCGGTGGCCGCCGCGGTGCTGGACGGCTCACCGCGGCGACTGGACCTGCTGCGCAACGACGGCGGCTCGGTGACCCTGGACGGCGCGCTCCTCGGCGCTGCCGACGACGCCGGCCGGCCGCTGCACTGGCGCGCCCGGGTGGAGGTCGACGACACCATCCTCACCGACGGTGCGGAACCGTTGCTGGCCTGTGCGGTCGGCAACGCCGGCGGGTACGCGACGCTCAACGACGTGACGCTGCTGACCGCGCCGGACCCGGCCGACGGCCAGGTCGAGGTCGCAGTGGCCGTGCCGGTGGTCGTCCGCTCGGCGTGGGGACGCAAGCGGGTACGCCTCGAAGTTCGGCGGGCCCGTGGGCGGGCGGTGTCGGTGCTGCCCAGGGAGGGCAAGGTGCCGTACCTCGACGATGGTGTCGAGGGCGAGCTGACCCGTAAGCGTTCCTGGTGGGTCGAGCCGGGCGCCTGGGCGGTCTGGTCGAACTGACCTCGACCGCACCGACCGGCCGACCTGCCTGCACCGATCGGCCCTGTTGGGTGATTGGGCCTATCCTCGCAGGAGGACTGGGGAGGGCCGTAATGGACGAGAACGCCGACCGGGCGCAGGTGCCCGGCCAGCAGCCGGTGCCGGAGCGGGACGTCGAACCACTCTGGCCACCGGATCCGGGTGACCGGGGCGCGGTGCCGCCGTGGGCTGCGGTCGCCGAGCAGCGGGGTGGGCCGTCGTCGGTCACGCCACCGGTCACGCCACCGGTGGCCGCGCCGCCGACCGGGCGACCGCCGGTGCCCGGCCAGCCCGGCGCTGCGGCCCAGTCGCCTCCCTCGCCGTCGGATTACCCGTCGCTCACCGGTGTCGTCCCGGCGCCCGGGGGGTGGGGGGTCAGCGGCCCGTCCGGCGCCGGGTCGGGTTGGGCACCGGCGCAGCCGAGTTGGCCGCCACCGACCGCCCCGGCCGCTGCGTCACCGCCGCCCGTTCCGCCGGCGACCGGTGCCCAGCCGACGCCTCCGTCGACCGGCTCGGGGAGCAACGGCGGGCCAACTGGCCCCGGCATCCCGGGTTCCGCCGCGACACCGGGCACCTCCTCCGCGCCGAGGGACAGCCCGCAAACGACTTTTCGCCGTCCAGGATGTACATGTCGCCGTCGCGGACGGCGGTG
>NZ_JBEZGJ010000140.1:0-19499 GCF_040649965.1 Micromonospora sp. NPDC048843 | reverse complement strand
ATCGGCAGCGCCCGGATGCGGGCGAAGGCAGCCGAGTTGATCGCGGCGAGGGCGTCCGTACGGCCCCGTTCGCGGAGCTGGCCGATGTCGGCGCCACCGGCGAAGATGCCCGACGCGCCGCCGGTGAGCAGCAGCAGGCGCGGGCGCGCCTCCAACTCGGCGCAGACCTGGTGCAGCTCGGCGATCAGGTCGGCGTCGATGGCGTTGCGCTTCTCCGGCCGGTCCAGTGTGACCACCAGCCGGTCCGGCCGCTCCTCGATCCGCAACCCGCTCACCGGACCCACCTTCCGTTCGCGACTGCGGGGCTCGCAGGCTCACTCCTCGCGCTCACTGTTTGCCCCCGGCTTCCCAGCGGTAGAAGCCCTGCCCGGACTTCTTACCCAGCCGCCCCGCGGCCACCATCTCCACCAGCAGCGGTGGCGGCGCGAAACGGTCCCCGTACGCGGCCTGAAGGGTGCGGGCGATGTCCAGCCGCACGTCGAGGCCGACCAGGTCGGTGAGCTCCAACGGCCCGATCGGGTGCCGGTAGCCGAGCACCATTGCCTTGTCGATGTCCGCCGGGCTGGCCACCCCGTCGGCGACCATCCGGATCGCCTCCAGCCCGAGGGTGACCCCGAGCCGGGAGGTGGCGAAGCCGGGCATGTCGCGTACGACGACGGGGTCCTTGCCGAGCCGGCCGGCGAGCGCGACGGCCGCGGCGGTGGTCTCCTCGGCGGTGGCCGGGCCGACCACGATCTCCAGCAGCGCCATCGCCCAGACCGGGTTGAAGAAGTGCAGGCCGAGGAAGCGCTCGGGCGCGTCCAGCTCGGCGGCCAGCGCCCCGATGGCGATGCTGGAGGTGTTGCTGCCCAGCAGCTCCGGGCGCAGCGCGGCGGCGTCCCGGAGCACCGCACGCTTCACCTCGAGGCGCTCCGGCACCGCCTCCACGATCACCTGGGGGTCGGGGGCGACAGCGGCGAGGGTCGGGCGCAGCGTCACCCGCCGCCGGTTCGTGGCGGCCTCGTCGGCGCTCAGCTTCCCGCGCTGCACCGCCCGCTCCCACAGCTCGGCGAGCCGGTTCAGCGCGGCCGCACCCCGCTCGGGGTCCACCTCGACCAACTCGACGGCGTGCCCTGCGCCAGCCGCCACGTACGCGATGCCAAGCCCCATCGTGCCGGCACCGACGACCACGAAACGATCGCTCATCACGCCTCCCTGTCCCGCCCGCCGACGCGCGGGGTCCCCGCTGCGCCGGCCCGGGTGTCCCGCCCGCTCCGCTCGCTCATGGTGCGACCCTAGACAGCGCGACGACCCGGCCCATGCGTGGGGGAGCGCCGGATCGGGTAATGACGGCCCGTCAACCGAGGGAAGGACCGCATCGACATGAGCCAGGCACCGGAGAGCGTCACCGACGGGGAGATCGTGGAGACCCGAGGCGACGAGCGGGTCGAACTGCTGCGCGCCGACACCAACAACGACGGCAAGACCGACGTGTGGGTGGTGGACACCGACGGCGACGGCAAGGCGGACCTGTTCCAGTTCGACACCGACGGCGACGGCAAGGTGGACATCACCATGGTCGACATCGACGAGGACGGCCAACCGGACGAGGTGGTCGACGGCGACGGCGGTCTCCCGCCCGAGCAGCTCCCCCCGACCGTCCAGGTCTGAGACGTACGCCGGCCTCGCTCTCCGCCGGGCGGAGAGCGGGGCCGTCCTGCTCAGTCGACGAGGCGCAGGGTGGCCAGGTAGTAGGGGGCGTCGCGGTCGTCCACATCGGTGAGCCGCCAACCGGTGCCGTGCACCAGGCTGGCGAACTCGTCAGCCGAGCAGACCAGGTAGTCGAACCACTCGGTGCTCAACTCGCGGTAGCGCAGCCGCAGCCGCAGCTGGCCACCGAGCCGGCCGCGCCGACGGTTGCGCTCGTGGTAGCCGGTGTGCAGCGGGTCGCGGGTGCCGTACGGGTCGGTGCCCTGCGCGATGATCTGCGCCCCCGGTCGGGCCAGCGCGGCGAGCGCGGCCAGGAACTCGGGAGCACGCTCCCGCCCCTCGAACAGCCCGAGGTTGTTGCCGAGCAGCAGGAACGTGTCGTACCGCGACCCGTCGGCGACGTGCGTGTCGACGGTGCCGTGCACCAGCCGCCGGACACCGCGACGCCGGCTCACCTCCAGCGCGCCCGCTGAGGTGTCCAGCCCGGTGACCGGTACGCCGCGCTTCTGGAGCAGCAGCGCGATCCGGCCGGCGCCGGTGCCGATGTCCAGCGTCTCGCCGTGGGCCCGGTCCACCGCGCGGTGGTCGTACGGCTGCCACTCCGCGGGCCCGTCCAGGTAGTGCGCGGACGGGGCGCCGTTGATCAGACCGTCGTCCCGTTCGATGATCTCGATGACCGGTCGCGGCAGTCGACCACCGACCAGGGGCCGGGGACCCACCCCGGTGGCCACGGCGAGCGTGTCTCGCAGCAGTTCGCCGATCACGTCACCGATTAGGGGCTCAACCGTCACGACGTTCACGCTATCCGGCCACTCAGTCGCCTGCGCCGGCCGTATCCTGGCGGCGTGACCATGCTGGACCGCCTGTCGGCCGAGAAGTACATCCTGCTCACGACCTTTCGCACTGACGGTCGGGCGGTGCCGACCCCGGTCTGGGCGGTGCGCGACGGGGAGGCCCTGGCGGTCTGGACGCGGGCCGACTCGGGCAAGGTGAAGCGGATCCGCCGCAACGGCGAGGTGACAGTGGCACCGTGCGACGTGCGGGGTCGGCCACACGGAGCGGAGGTGTCAGCCCACGCGACGATCTACGGGGGCGGCGACACCGGTCGGGTCCGCGACCTGCTCAAGCACAAGTACCGCCTGATCGGTCGGCTGAGCCTGCTGGGCAGCCGGTTGCGTCGCGGCGAGGGCGGCACTGTCGGCATCCGGGTGACGTTGGCCGAGCCGCGGCGCTGACCCGCGGCCGGGGTCGTGCTCGGCGGGGCATACGAAAGGGGCGGCGGATCGAGATCCACCGCCCCTGACGAAGAACTTTTGCCTGCTCAGTCGCCCTGCCGCTGCTGCGGGATCTGGCCCTGCAACAGCGCCCTGACCTCCGACTCACGGTACCGACGGTGGCCACCCAGGGTGCGGATGGCACTGAGCTTGCCAGCCTTGGCCCACCGGGTCACCGTCTTCGGGTCGACCCGGAACATCGACGCCACCTCGGCCGGCGTGAGTAGCGGCTCTGGTTCGTGCGTTCGCGATGCCATCGGTCACTCCTCCACATGTATAGACATCGGCCGGGGTCCCGCCGGCCGACGCGTCTCCCATGGTCCGGCTAGTCCCCGATGTCCGACATGGGCCGAACGGATGAAGGTCCCTAGACGGACGGATGAACCATGCCCGATTTTTACGACTTTTACACGGCAGAAAGTACCTTATTCGGACTCATGATCACGGTTCGTGATGCGTCAACTACGAGCACAACTCACCTTGGGAGCGCTCCTAGGGTGATATGCCCTAGTTGCACCGCTCCAAAAGCTGCACCGCGCGCCACCGCGCCACCAACGTGTCGTACGCGGCCGACGCCTCCTCGGCCTCGCCGCGCGACAGCCCCGCGAGGCCGCTGGCGACCAGCTCGGGCGAGTCGTCCGCGGTGAGCGTCTCGTCGGAGAGCAGGTCGACCAGACCGCCGTAGTCCAGTTCGACCACTGACCGCGGATGGAACTCCTCCAGCCAGCGCGCCGCCTCCTCCACCGCCTCGGTGATCGGCGCCTCGCCCACCGACTTGCGCAGCACCGACAGCGCCCGCGACGAGCGGCGTCGAGCCTTGGAGATCTCGGTGCGGTAGCGCAACGCCCGCCGGCCCGGCTGGGTGACCAGGTCCCGCTCCGCCGGGTCGAAGAGCACGAACCACCGCAGTGGTACGCCCCAGGTCGCGATCTGCTCGTGCACCCGGGGCACCCCGTGCTCCAGCACCCGGGCGCCACTGCGCCAGTCGTCCACCACCGCCCTGGCCTGCCCGGCGAGCACCGGCGGCACGAAGGCGTCGGCGAGCACCGAGGGCACCCCGTCCCGGGCGCTGAGCGCCGCCTCAGCGACCCGGATGCGCAGGTTCCACGGGCAGACCAGCAGGCCGTCGTCCGTCTCCAGGACGTACGCCTCCTCCGGCAGGTCCGGCAGTCGGGTCCAACCGGCGCCCAGCGCCTCGATCACCGCCGTCCGCTGCCGACCGGGCCCCTCGACCGGGGCGATCGCGCGCCCCTCCGAGACGTAGCGGCGCCAGTAGCTCTGCCGGTCTCGATCGAAGGCGGCCAGCGGTTCGTACACGCGCAGGTAAGAAGCGAAGAGCGACGGCACCGCGCGATCCTCCCACGAACCACGCCCGTACGCGGTCAGCGGCCGGAGCACGCGCGCCGCACCGTGGGACGGCGGCGGCGCGTCGAGCGCCCGCCCGGCGGCCGATACTAGGCTCGATCACACCGGCAGCATCCCCGCCGGGGTCCACCAGGTCCGCGTCCCACAAGGACGCACACCACAGTAGGAGCCAACAATGGGCGTATTCGCGAGCACCGACGACCCGGTATCGACCGGTCACGAACAGGTCGTGTTCTGCCAGGACAAGCAGAGCGGCCTGAAGGCGATCATCGGGATCTACTCCACCGCGCTGGGCCCGGCGCTCGGCGGCACCCGCTTCTACCCGTACGCGAGCGAGGACGACGCCCTCGCCGACGTGCTGGACCTGTCCCGCGGGATGGCGTACAAGAACGCGCTCGCCGGGCTGGACCTGGGCGGCGGCAAGGCCGTCATCTGGGGCGACCCGGAGCAGATCAAGAGCGAGGCGCTGCTGCGCGCGTACGGTCGCTTCGTGGAGTCGCTGGGCGGCCGCTACTACACCGCCTGTGACGTCGGCACGTACGTCGCGGACATGGATGTCGTGGCCCGGGAGACCCGTTACGTGACCGGGCGCAGCGTGGAGCACGGCGGCGCCGGCGACTCGTCGATCCTCACCGCCTGGGGTGTCTTCCAGGGGATGCGGGCCGCTGCCGAGCACGTGTGGGGCACCCCGAGCCTGCGGGGCCGGCGGGTCGGCGTGGCCGGGCTGGGCAAGGTCGGCAAGTACCTCACCGGGCACCTGCTGGAGGATGGCGCCGAGGTGGTCGCCACCGACGTCAACCCGAAGGCCCTGGCGTGGGTGCGCAGCAACCACCCGCAGGTCACCCTCGTCGACGACGCCAGCGCGCTGGTCGCCGCGGACATCGACGTGTACGCGCCGTGCGCGCTGGGCGGCGCCCTGAACGACGACACCGTGCCGGCGCTGCGCGCCAAGGTGGTCACTGGGGCGGCGAACAACCAGCTCGCCCACCCGGGCATCGAGAAGCTGCTCGCCGACCGGGGCATCCTCTACACCCCGGACTACGTGGTCAACGCGGGCGGCGTGATCCAGGTGGCCGACGAGATCGAGGGCTTCAACTTCGACCGGGCGAAGCTGCGGGCGACCCGGATCTTCGACACCACCCGCGAGATCCTGCACCTTGCTGACGCGGAGGGCGTGCCGCCGGCGGTGGCGGCCGACCGTCTGGCGGAGCGGCGGATGGCGGACGTCGGCCGGCTGCGCGCGATCCACCTGCGCTGAGCGTCCCCCGGGGGCGGATCGACGAGATCCGCCTCCGGGCCCCGGTGCCGAGCGTCGCTGGGTAAGCTGAGCCGGGGTCAAATTTTGATGCGGTTTGTCCGGTGTCACGGGCGCTAACCGTTCCGCTCCTTACCCGGTACACTGGGTGATGGCCGGATCGACGCGACGCGCAGAGCCGGCTGACGGTAACCCGAGGTGCCGAACGATGGCATCCCCATGTACCGTAAGAGCCACGAGAGATGCCTGACGTCATCGGGGCCCGCCTTCGGGCTGCCCCGCATTCTGTGCGAGGGGGTCGAGCCATGGGGCGCGGCCGTGCTAAGGCCAAGCAGACTAAGGTGGCGCGGGAGTTGAAGTACCACTCCCCGAACACCGACCTCACCGCTTTGCAGCGCGAACTGGCGGGTGCTGGTAAGTCTGAGCACCACTTCGACGACGACTCTAAAGAGTTCGTCGACGACGATGATGAGGATCACGCGGACGACGATCCGGATCCCTGGGTCCGTCCGACCCGCTGACCTCTCGACGCAGCTGAGCACGCGGTAACCCCCGCGTGCTCACGCACGTCCCGTGCAGGTGCAGTCGCCGACGATCAGGGGCCTGGCCCGACCGGATCCACTCCGGTCGCTCGACAGGCCCCTGACAACGGCTCCCTCAGCGCGGGCGATTGTTCCAGTTGTAGAACGTCGGGATGTTCTCGAAGTGGTTCCACGCGCAGACCGCGCTGGAGCCCTCGCCGCCCGACACCTCCGAACGCAACCGCCGTGCGTCCTCGGCCTCCTGAAGCAGCGTGACGAGCGCGGGAGCCGCGTCCCGCACCCGTTCGGTGACTCCGTCGTCCGCTTCGCGCTCAGGCCGCCGGTGACTGGTGGTCTCGGGCATGCTCCAACACTCCCTCCAATAGGCGGATCTTGCTGTTGCGGCAGTGCTCGGTCTCCGTACCGTCAAAACGCCCCAGTTCGAAGTAACGGTTGGCGGCATGGCCACCACCGCAGAAGCCGAAGTACGGGCAGGACGCCCGACACGCCTCCACCCCGGCCAGGAACTCCCCCACCCACGGCGTCGTCGCCGCGTCGCCGAGGATCTGCGCCAACGGGGTCGTCAGCACGTTGCCGCTGCTGAAGTCGCCGTAGCGGGGGTCGGTGAAACCGGCCAACTCCGGGGAGAGCACGATCACCGAGCCGTCGTGACCGATGGTCGGGATCGGATCCAGATGGCGGGGCAGCAACCCGTCCGCCGAGTTGTCGAGCACCGCCGCGGCGTAGCGCAACGACCACTCGATCTCGCGGAGGTGGATCCGGGGCTCCCGGCGCCACGCCCCTACCAACTCCGCCCAGAACGCCGACACCGCCGACGGATCGTGGCGGTTGTCGCGGGTGTTGACTCCCTCAGTCTCCTCGATGTTGATGCCCAGTACGTCGCAACCCAGCTCGAGGAAGTAGTCGTACAGCTCGGTGGCGAGCCCCGGCTCGGGCCGGGACACCACGGCCAGCGCGGAGAAGGGCAGACCGCGTCGCCGCAGCACCGAGATGCCGTGCAGGATCCGGTCGTACGCCGGCTGACCACCCCGGTTGACCCGGTCGCCGTTGCGCGCCCGGGGCCCGTCGACGCTCACGCTCACCCGCATCTCGTGCCGGGTGAAGAAATCGCACCAGTCGTCGTCGATGAGGGTGGCATTGGTCTGCACATGGTGCTCGACCTCTGGCCCGAACGGGGCGATCAGATCGGCCAGGTGCTCTCGACCGGCGGCCAGGGGCTCGCCGCCGTGCCACACGACGGAGAACCGACCGTTGGCCGCCCAGGGATTGACAGCGGCCGCGACCGCCTCGGCCACCGCCACCGGCATCCGGCGGTCGGCGGCGCGAAACGGCAGATAGCAGTACGCGCAGTCGAGGTTGCAGAGGGTGGTGGGCTGCATGACGACGTACGACGGGACGGCGGCCAGACCGCGCATCCCGCTGAACGACTGTCCCCGAGCAGCCATCGCCCTCCTCCGCCTAGCCTGAGGGTGCCCTTCAGGCTAGGCGGCATTGGCCACTCGGGTGAAGCCCTGATCAGGTGCCCGTACGATCACCGGGAGGTGATCATCCTCGGGTGTGCTGACCGACCATCTGCACGTTGCCGGTGCCCTCGATGATCTCGCCGGCCTGCCACGCCTCGACACCACGGCCGGTCAGGGTGGCCAGCGCCCGGTCGGCGTCCTCGGCCGAGACGATCGCGAACATGCCGACACCCATGTTGAAGGTCGACTCCATGTCGTGGTCGTCGATCCGACCCTTCGTCTGGATCAGGTCGAAGATCGGCTGCGGCTTCCAGGTAGACCGGTTGACCACCGCGTCGACGTGCTCGGGCAGCACCCGGACCAGGTTGCCGGGGATTCCGCCGCCGGTGATGTGGGACAGCGCCCGCACCTCGGCCTCGGCGATCAGCTTGAGGCAGTCCTTGGCGTAGATCTTGGTCGGCGTGAGCAGCTCCTCGCCGAGGGTCCGCTGCCGACCGAAGTCGTCGATCACGATGTCCAGACGCATTCGGGCCGCGCCCAGCAGCACGTGCCGGACCAGCGAGTACCCGTTGGAGTGCAGGCCGGAGGAGCGCATGGCGATCACCACGTCGCCCACCTCGACCCGCTCGGGGCTCAGGATGTCGGCTTCCTCGACCACGCCCACGCCGGTCGCGGAGATGTCGTACTCGTCCGGACGCAGGACGCCGGGGTGCTCGGCGGTCTCCCCGCCCAGCAGCGCGCAGCCGGCGTAGCGGCAGCCGTCGGCGATGCCCGCGCCGATCTCGGCGACCTTGTCCGGCACGACCTCGCCGGTGGCGATGTAGTCGAGCAGGAACAGCGGCTCGGCGCCGCAGGCCACCAGGTCGTCGACGACCATGGCGACGAGGTCGATGCCGACCGTGTCGTGAATGTCCATCTGCTGGGCGATCACCAGCTTGGTGCCCACCCCGTCGGTGGAGGACGCCAGGATCGGGCTCTTGTACTTCTTCGTGTCCAGCCGGAACAGGCCGGCGAAGCCACCGAGGTCACCGAGCACCTCGGGACGGCGGGTCTGCCGCACCTTCGACTTGAGCAGCTCCACGGCGCGGTCACCCGCGTCGATGGAGACACCGGCGTCGGCGTACGAGACCGAGCGTTTGCGCGCCTGGCGGCCAGCACCGCCCGTCCACGGCTGGCGGTCGCCGCCGGCGCCGGTCGGGCTGCTTCCTGCGCCGCTGCGCTCGGACACGTGCGTCACGGTTCTCCCCTTTGGTTCTCGGTGCCGCCGGCGGTAGCCGGGCCGCGCCGGTTGGTGCTACGGGCGGTTTGCGGTAACGCCACCCGGAGTGGCGACGGACGAGCCGTTGGTGTGCGTGGCCTCCGGCGCCGAGTTGGCGACGCGTCGACCCACCCCTTCGAGCACGTGCTTGCCGATCAGGTTGCCGGCTGGCAACTCGATCGGGTACTCCCCATCGAAACACGCCCGACACAACCTGGTCTTCGGCTGCTCGGTCGCGGCGATCAGACCGGGAAGGGACACGAAGCCCAGCGTGTCGGCGCCGATGGAGCGCCGGATGCCGTCGTTGTCCAACCCGTTGGCCAGCAGCTCCGCCCGGGTGGCGAAGTCGATGCCGTAGAAGCACGGCCAGCTGACCGGCGGGGAGGAGATCCGGACGTGCACCTCCAGCGCCCCCGCCTCGCGCAGCATCCGCACGATGGCGCGCTGGGTGTTGCCGCGCACGATCGAGTCGTCCACGACCACCAACCGCTTGCCGCGGACGTTCTCCCGCAGCGGGTTGAGCTTGAGCCGGATGCCAAGCTGACGCAGGGTCTGCGACGGTTGGATGAAGGTGCGACCCACGTACGGGTTCTTCATCAGGCCGGCGCCGTACGTAATGCCGGACGCCTCCGCGTACCCGATGGCGGCCGGGGTGCCCGACTCGGGCACCGGGATCACCAGGTCGGCCTCGACCGGGTGCTCCTTGGCCAACTGCCGGCCGATCTGCACCCGCGCCGAGTGGACGTTGCGCCCGGCGATCGTGGCGTCCGGGCGGGCGATGTAGACGTACTCGAAGAGGCAGCCCTTCGGTTCCGGCGCGGCGAACCGGGTGGAGCGCAGCCCGTTCTCGTCGATCGCGATCAGCTCGCCCGGCTCGACCTCACGCACCACGCTGGCGCCGACGATGTCGAGGGCGGCCGTCTCGCTGGCGACGACCCAGCCGCGCTCCAGGCGGCCGAGCACCAGCGGGCGGACACCGTGCGGATCGCGGGCCGCGTAGAGGGTCGACTCGTCCATGAAGACGAAGCTGAACGCGCCGCGCAGCTGCGGCAACACCTCCAGCGCGGCCGCCTCGACCGACAGATCCGGTCGGCTGGCGAGCAGCATCGTCACCAGGGAGGTGTCGTTTGTCGAACCGTCAGCGATGAGGCCGCGCTCGGCGACCTCCTTCTCCAGCTCGGCAGTGTTGACCAGGTTGCCGTTGTGGGCCAGCGCGATGGTCGTGCCGGAGGTGGTCGACCGGATCGTCGGCTGAGCGTTCTCCCAGTTGGACGCGCCGGTGGTGGAGTATCGAGCGTGCCCGATAGCCAGGTGACCACGCAGGCTGGCCAGGGTGGGCTCGTCGAAGACCTGCGCCACCAGGCCGAGATCCTTGTAGACCACCACGCCGGAGCCATCGCTCACCGCGATGCCCGCCGCCTCCTGGCCGCGGTGCTGTAGGGCGTAGAGGCCGAAGTAGGTCAGATTGGCAACCTCTTCGCCGGGGGCCCAGACGCCGAAGACGCCGCAGGCGTCCTGTGGGCCGGGTCGTTGGGGGTCAAGGTCGTGGCTCAGCCGGCCGTCGCCTCGGGGCACCTACCGCTCCCTCATGCTGGTCTGGACCGGCCGGGCGGGGATCACGGGCGGATCCACTCTCCTCTGCCGGGACCACTGTCATCGCCTGACAGTGTACGCGAATCGACGTCAATACAGAAAGTCACGATTCCCCTGCTCAGCGTCACTGCGAGTGGGACATCGGGACGACTAGAGGGGCAGATACGCCGACAGGTCCGCGCGGTTGCCACTCATCTGGACCCGACCGTCGGTGACCGCCGACGCCCAGTCGAGCCTGCCGGTGGCCAGCTCCAACCAGGTGTTCGGGGCCATCTCGACCACGTTTGGTGGATTTCCCCTGGTGTGTCGAGGCCCCGGTACGCACTGGATCGCCCCGTATGGTGGGACGCGCACCTCCACCGATCGGCCGGGGGCGCGCTCCGCGAGGACGGCCAACAACGACCGGACCGCCTCTCGGAACACCGGCCGTTCGGGTGTACGCCCCTCGTCGAGCGCCGACAACGCGGCCGTAACGGCAGCGGACTTACTGTGCGGAGAGGACACGACGGGACGATACGACCCTCAGGCCAAACACGCGACGCTGGCCCTGGGTCGCGCTCATGCAGTCGGACAAGGCATAGTTGCCGACGGCGTATTCGTACCGTGATGATCCCCGGCCCGGCGCCCCGCCGGTCAGAGGGAAGTCAGCCCGGAAGGCGGTGGACGTGTCAACACACCGACGTGCCTGGAAGCAGCGGGCCGGTGTGGTCGTAGCGCTGGTTGCCGGCGCTCTGCTCGCCGTCCCCGCCACACCAGCAATGGCCGCAGATGTCAGCGTTTCCCCCGGCTCGATCACAGTAAACGCCGGCAGCGACGCCACGATCACCGTAAGTGTCACCCCGGGTAACGGTGACGACAAGGCGACGATCAGCCTGGCCGGCCTGCCCTCGGGTGTTCGATGCGCCAGCGGTTGCGGCGAGGTTGACTTCCCCGGCCTGGGTAATCAGGCGAGGTCGCAGCTGGTCCGGATCGCTGCCAACGACAACGCTGGCGACGCGACAGCGACCGTCACGGTGGCCGTCGAGGCCGAGTCCGGCCCGGACACCGCCACCGTCTCGCTGACCGTGAAGGGCAAGGCCGCTCCGCCGCCGCCGCAGAACCAGACCGTGCGGTCGGTCTCCGGCAAGGTGGTCGCGCAGGCCGACGGCAAGGCAGTGCCGAACGCGTTCGTGGTCCTCCAGGACACCGCCGGTCACCGCTACGACGCCACCAGCAACGGCAGCGGCGACTTCCGGTTCACCGGCACCACCCAGAACCCGATCGCGCCCGGACGGATCGACCTGGGCGCGTCGTTCGACAACATCAAGGCTTTCAAGTCCCTGAACGCCAGCGCCGGACAGGCCGTCACCGGTCAGCGGCTCAGTCTCGCGATCAAGGCCGAGGCGACGCCCAGCGCCACCCCGTCCGCGACCCCCGAGGCCACCCCCACCGAAGAGGCGACCGAGGAGGGCACCGAGGAGCAGCCCACCGAGGAGGCCAGCCAGGGCGCCCCGGCGAATGCCGCGAACAACGAGGACGGCGGCGGCCTCAGCTCGTACCTGATCATCCTGCTCGGTGGCCTCCTGGTCGCCGCCGGTGTCGGCACGATCGTGCTGCTCTGGATGAAGCGCAGGGAGAACGGCGACGACGACGACGCTCCGGCAGCTGCCGGTGGCGGCGGTGTGGTGCCGCCTTCGCGGGGCGGGTTCCGCGGTCCCGACGACCACACCCGGGTGGTCGGCGGTCGTCCCGGCGGTGGAGCGGACCCGACCATGGTCGGCGGCGCGGCGCTGAGCGAGGCGCCGACGATGATGCACCGACCGGTGGTCGACGACGTTCCGCCGGACCCGTACGGCGCGCCTGCCCAGGCGTACGGCGGCGGGGGTCAGCAGGGCTGGGGCGGCGCCGGCTACGGCGAGGATCCAGCGTCCGCTGGTTACGGTGCCGGCGGCTACGGCAACGCCCCAGCCTCCGGTGGCGGCTACGGCACTCCGGCCGGCCCGGAGGGCGGGTACGGCGCCGGTGCGGCCGGTGACGGTTACGGTGCCGCGCCCGGTGCCGGTTACGGCAATGCTCCGGCCTCCGGTGCCGGCTACGGGAACGCCCCTGCCTCCGGTGGCGGCTACGGAAACGCTCCAGCCTCCGGTGGCGGCTACGGCGGTCGTGACTACGACGCCCCGGGCGGCACCGCCGCCTACCCGCCGGCTCCCGCTGGCGGAGCGGCCTACGGCGAGCGGTTCGACGAGCCGACCGGCCGGTACACCGGCGACAGCACCCAGTACCCGGCCCCGGCCGACCCGTACGCCACAGGCGTCTACCAGCCGGAGCAGGCGCAGGGGTACGGCCAGCCCGACGCAGCCCCGTACGGCGGTCGCGCCGCCGAGCCAACCGCCGGATACGGCGCTCCGGAGGCTGGCGGGTACGACCAGGGCGGCTACGGTCAACCGGCCGGTGCCTACGACCAGGGCGGCAACTACGGCCAGGAGCCTCCTCCGCAGCAGCGCGGCGGCTACGACGACCGGGGCTACGACCAGGGCGGCTACGGCCAGCCCGCCGGGCGGAACCGACCTGACACCCCACCACCGCCGCCACCGACCGAGCGCGGCGGTCGCCGCCTCGACTGGCTGGACGACTGACCCCACCACAGCACAGCGGAACGGCCACCCGGATCCGGGTGGCCGTTCCGCTGTACTAAGACCAACCCGGCCCCGCACCGATCTTGCAGTTTCGGTCAACTTTACGGGCGGAATGCCCCTTACGTCGGGACAGAAAGTGCAAGATCGCGGGATGGGGGCGCGGTCAGGCGGCGGAGAAGACGCCCTGGTGGAGCACCGGCACGACGTCCGACACGCCGATCCGGACGGCGACGTCCACGTCCGCGGCGAAGCCGCTCTCGGTCAACTCCCGTCCGGAGACGCTGCCGCGCACCGCGGCGGGCAGATCCGGTGTGCTCGCCAGCGCGGCGAGCGCCATGGCCGCCTCCACCGAGAGCCCACCGGGCACACCGGAGAGGGCGTCCAGCACCGAGGCGGCGCCGAGTTGGTCCTCCACCGACGGGCGCAGCGACCCGTCCGGCCACCGCTCCCCCGAGGCGATCACGCCGATCGGGGCGTCCAGCGTGCCGTACCCCTGGCGGCGCAGCCATTGCCCGACGGCGCGTGCGTTGCGCAGGCACGCCGCTACCACCGGCAGGCCGGTGGCGCTGGCGGCGGCGCTGATGGCCGAGCCGTTCGGGGAGGGCAGCACAAGGTCCGCCACCACGGGTGCGCTGCTCAGCGCGGCGGGCGAGAGCGACCACGGATGTTCCGTGGTCGTCTGCCGCCGCCCGACCGCAGCGGTAGCACCGACCCGGAGGGCGTACTCGGCTGCCTGCTCACCCCAGGGGAACGGGTGCACCCGCATGCCCCTGGCGACCGCCACCTCCACGGCGGTGGTGAACGAGAGAACGTCCACCACCACCAGCGCCGCGCAGACCCGGCCGAGTTCGGCCGCCCCGGTAAGCCCCCAGTCGAACCGGGCACCCGATCCGGGTTGGCCGTAGACGGCGGCCGTCAACGCCTCAGCGCTCGTCGGGCGACGGCTCGGTGACACCGGAGTCAGAATCGGACGCCCCGCCGGGCTGCTCTGACCCGATCGGCTCGACCGCGCCGGTCTCCGGAGAAGGACCCGAGGAAGCGATCGGCTCGGAGACCACCGCTGCCGCGTCGACCGGCTCGGCCTGCGCGACAGGCAGCGGGACGGCCTCGACCGCACCGGCCACACCGGCAGCCGGCGCTGGCACCTCGACGGCCGCCGAGCCCCCGAAGAGGCGCGGCAACGTCTCGGTGTGCGCGGTGCGCAGCTCGTCCAGGCCGATCCGGAACTGGCCGTGCACCTCGAGCGCACCACCGGACGGGTCGGTGACGCCGATCAGCTCGAACGGCACACCCCGCTCGGCGCAGAGCGCCGCGAACGCCTTGTCGTGGCCGCGCGGCACCGAGACCAGCGCCCGGGTGGCGGACTCGCTGAACAGGTAGACGAACGGCATCGAGCCCTCGGCGAACTGCTCCGGCACCGCGACCCGGGCACCGACGCCGCGACGCAGGCAGGACTCGACCAGGCTCTGGGCGAGCCCACCGTCGGAGAGGTCGTGTGCGGAGGCCAGGTGACCGACCCGGGCCGCCTCGGCCAGCAACTCGGCGAGCGCCTTCTCGCGGAGCAGGTCGACCTGCGGCGGGATGCCGCCGAGGTGCTCGTGCGTCACCCAGGCCCACTCCGAGCCGGACAGCTCCACGTTCGTCTCGCCGAGCAGGTAGAGCTGGTCGTGGTCGCCACCGGCGCGCGGCACGAAGCCCATCGGCACGCGGTCGGCGACGTTGTCCAGCACGCCCAGCACACCGACCACCGGGGTCGGGTGGATGGCCGCCGCGCCGGTCTGGTTGTAGAAGCTGACGTTGCCGCCGGTCACCGGGATGCCCAGCTCCAGGCAGCCGTCGGCCAGGCCGCGCACGGCCTCGGCGAACTGCCACATCACGCCCGGGTCCTCCGGTGAGCCGAAGTTGAGGCAGTCGGTCACGGCGATCGGCTTCGCGCCGGTCACCGCCACGTTCCGGTACGCCTCAGCCAGGGCCAGCTTGGTGCCGTTGTACGGGTCCAGTCGGGCGTACCGGCCGTTGCCGTCGACCGACAGCGCCACACCGAGGCCGGTCCGCTCGTCGATCCGGATCACGCCGCCGTCCTCCGGCTGGGCGAGCACTGTGTTGCCCAGCACGTAGCGGTCGTACTGCTCGGTGACCCAGCTCTTGTCGGCAAGGTTGGGCGACGCGATCATGCGCAGCACGGTCTCCCGCAGCGCCTCCGGGTCGGCCGGGCGGGGCAGCGTCTCGGCCCGGTCGGCCTGGAGCAGGATCAGGTCGGCCGGCTCGCGCATCGGCCGGGCGTAGACCGGGCCGTCGTCGACAAGCGAACCCGGCGGCACGTCGACGACCAGGTGGTCCTGCCAGGTGATCAGCAGTCGACCCGGGCTGCCGTCCGGCTCCGGTGCGGTGACCTCACCGATCGCGGTGGCGAGGACGCCCCACTTCTCGCAGGTCTTGAGCACCGCGTCGAGCTTTTCCGGCTCGACGACCAGCAGCATCCGCTCCTGCGACTCGCTGGCCAGGATCTCGTGCGGGTCCATCGAGGGCTCGCGCAGCGGCACCCGCTCCAGCCAGACCCGCATGCCGGTGCCGGCGGCGGCGGCGGTCTCGGTGAGCGCGCAGGTCAGGCCGGCGCCGCCGAGGTCCTGGATGCCGACGACCAGCTCGGCGTCGTACAGCTCGAGGCAGGCCTCGATCAGCAGCTTCTCGGTGAACGGGTCGCCAACCTGCACGGCGGGGCGGCGCGCCTCGCTGCCCTCGTCGAAGGTGGCGCTGGCCAGCACCGAGACGCCGCCGATGCCGTCGCGGCCGGTCTTGGCGCCCATCAGGACGACAACGTTGCCCGGGCCGGCGGCGGCCTTGTTCTGCAGCCGACTGACCGGCAGCACGCCCAGGCAGAGCGCGTTGAGCAGCGGGTTGCCCTGGTAGGAGGGGTCGAAGACCAGCTCACCACCGATGTTGGGCAGGCCCAGGCAGTTGCCGTAGCCGCCCACGCCAGCGACCACACCGGTGAGCACCCGGGCGGTGTCCGGGTGGTCAGCGGCACCGAAGCGCAGCGGGTCCATCACCGCGACCGGGCGGGCACCCATGGCGAGGATGTCCCGGACGATGCCACCGACGCCGGTCGCCGCGCCCTGGTACGGCTCGACGAAGCTCGGGTGGTTGTGCGACTCGACCTTGAAGGTCACCGCCAGCTCGTCGGAGATCTGCACGACACCGGCGTTCTCACCGATGCCGGCGAGCATCCGGTCGCTGTGCGGGGCCTTCTCGCCGAACTGACGCAGGTGCACCTTGCTCGACTTGTAGGAGCAGTGCTCGCTCCACATGATCGAATACATCGCCAGCTCGGACTGCGTGGGCCGGCGGCCGAGGATCTGCCGGATCCGGTCGTACTCGTCGTCGCGCAGGCCCAGCTCGGTGTACGGCTGAAGCTCGCCCGGGGTGCCACCGGCGCGCGGCACGGTGTCCACGCCCTCGGTCCAGACGGCGGCGGCCGGCTGGGCGGGAGCGGTCGCCGGTGCGGACGGCTGCGCCGCGCTCGGCTCGGCCGGCTGCGCCGGGGCGGAGTACGCCTCCGGTGTGTCCCGTACCGGGTCCGGATGGGTGGTCATGACCTCTCCTCGCTGCGCTCGTGCCCGCCAGGCCGGCGGTTGAGCTGACCGATGATCGTGCCGCCGGTCATGCCGGCGCCCCCACCAGGTGCTTGAGGACCGACGTGAAGAAGCCGAGGCCGTCCAGCGAAGGGCCGGTGAGCGCCTCCACCGCGTGCTCGGGGTGCGGCATGATGCCGACCACGTTGCCGGCGGCGTTGGTGATCGCGGCGATGTCGCGCTGGGACCCGTTGGGGTTGCCGCCGACGTAGCGGGCGACCACCCGACCTTCGGCTTCGAGCTGGTCCAGCGTCGCGGTGTCCGCGACGTAGCAGCCCTCGCCGTTCTTGACCGGGATGAGCACCTCCTGGCCGGGCTGGAACGCGTTGGTCCACGCCGTCCCGGCCGACTCGATGCGCAGGACCTGGTCCCGGTTGCGGAAGTGCAGGTGCTGGTTGCGGGTGAGCGCGCCGGGCAGCAGGTGCGCCTCGCAGAGGATCTGGAAGCCGTTGCAGATGCCGAGCACGGGCAGACCACCCCGGGCGGCGTCCACGATCGTCTCCATCACCGGGGCGAACCGGGCGATGGCACCGCACCGTAGGTAGTCACCGTAGGAGAAACCGCCGGGCAGGACGACAGCGTCGACACCGTGCAGCTCCGGGTCGCCGTGCCAGAGCCGGACCGGCTCAGCGCCGGCGATCCGGACGGCCCGGGCCGCGTCCCCGTCGTCGAGCGAGCCGGGGAAGGTGACCACACCGACCCGGGCGGTCACGAGCGGGCGTCCGCGGTCTCGTCGGCCTCGACCAGGCGGACGGTGAAGTCCTCGATGACCGGGTTGGCGAGCAGTTTGTCGGCAATCTCCCGAGCGCGGTCCAGGTCCGGTTCACCGGTGAACTCGATCTCGATCCGCCTGCCGATCCGAACCGAGGCGACGTCACCGACGCCGAGCCGGGGCAGCGCGTTTGCGACGGCCTGGCCCTGCGGATCAAGGATCTCGGGCTTGAGCATGACGTCGACGACGACGCGAGGCACTGGGCACTCCTGACTGTGTACGCAGTTGGGTGCCGACCCACAATGGGCGAGCGCAGCCAGCGTACCTGGCAGATATCGCCGCGGACGCACCGGCCGGGTGCAGTTCAGGCAGTGATCGACATTACTGACGCTCAGTCTGACCTGTCAGGCGCTACAGGTGGCCCTAGCAGGATAAATACGGCGCAGCGGGTGGCCGAATCGTTACATTGGGCAACCTCGATCACCTCCTTGATAACGATCGCGTCGCGCCCTACTCTACATCGACGTAGGTCGATTTAGCCGGCCCCGGGAACCCCCGTTGCCGGCACCATCCGCACCCGGCGACCCCGGGTCCGCCCCGTCAAGGAGTCCACCCGATGCGCATCCGCCCCCTGCTCGCCGTACTCAGCACCGCACTGGTCGGCGCCCTCGGCGTCACGTCCGCCGCGTCCGCCGCCCCCGCCGGCCCGCAACCCATCATCGGCGGCGGCACCGTCTCCTCCGCCCCATGGGCCGCCGCGGTGCTCAGCAACGGCTCGTTCACCTGCTCCGGCAGCGTCATCGCCGCGCAGTGGGTCCTCACCGCCCGGCACTGCATCAGCGGCACCATGTCGGTGCGCGTCGGAAGCGTGAACCGCACCTCCGGCGGGGTCACCCGCACGGTCAGCGCCACCTACACCCGAAACGACCTCGCGCTCATGCGGCTCTCCAGCACCGTCAGCACCTCCGCGGTGAGCCTGGCCAGCAGCAACCCGCCGATCAACTCGACGAACTCGATCTACGGCTGGGGCATGACCTGCTACAGCGGCTGCTCGGCGTCCACCGTGCTGAAGACCGCCACCGTGCGGGTGACCAGCAACAGCGCCACCGACGCGTACGGCGGCCAGGCGATCCGCAGCTCCCGGATCAACGGCAACGCCTGGCGCGGCGACTCCGGCGGCCCGCAGTTCTACAACGGCCAGCAGGTCGGCGTCGCCTCCACCGCCGACGGGTCGAGCATCCAGAACTACGGCAGCGTTGCGTACAACCGGGCCTGGATCACCTCGGTGGCCGGTGTCTGACGGTTAGCGCCCCGCTCGGCGCGGATGGTCGGCCACGTGCCGGCCGTCCGCGCCGCGTCGTTTTGCAGCATCCGATCAGGTGAACAATGCACACGATCGGGTCGCGCCACTCCTGACAGCATCGGAACCGTGCTGGTCGTGACGACAGAGCAACTGCCCGGCTACGAGATCCGCCAGATTCTCGGTGAGGTGGTGTCATCGATGGCCAGGACGCGCAACCCGTACCGCGAGGGTGTGAAGAACCTGCGCGGTGGCGCGTACGACCCGATGGCCCCGGACAACCTGACCCGGTGGCGCACCGACTCGGTGGCCCGCCTCGGCGAGGAGGCCCTGCGGCTCGGCGCGAACGCGGTGATCGGCATGCGGTTCGACAGCCGGGACTGTGGCGAGATGTGGATGGAGATCTGCGCGTACGGGACGGCAGTGGTCGCCGTACCCAAGATGCCCGAGGTCATGCCGGCCGACCAGCCGGCGGTCGCCGCCGGAACCGCGGAGGTCGCGGGAATCACGGAGTCGCCCGGCGGCATCGCCGAACCCGCCAGCGCCCCCAACCTGAGAACCGCCGCCGAAACCCCAACCGGCGAATAACCCACCAACCCACCCACCCACCCACCCACCCCTTTCCCCTGTTGATCAAGAGGTTTCGGTCAGCAGGGAGATCGAAAATGACGCAAACCTCTTGATCACCCGGGGGTGGGGGGTTGGGGGTTGGGGGGTGGGGTGGGGGGTGGGGTGGGGGGCCCGGCCCAGCGGGGTCAACGTGTGCAGCACGCTGTTGCGTTCGCGGTGGCTGACCAGCAG
>NZ_JBEZGJ010000139.1:0-19958 GCF_040649965.1 Micromonospora sp. NPDC048843 | reverse complement strand
CGTGTACGTCCGGGACCGCATCGATCCGCCGGTCGGCGCGCGGATCCTCGACGTCCCGGGCTGGGCGGCCGAGGCGGACGCCATCGCCTGGTAGTTCTTGCCCTCGTTAGCGAGATCACGCGAGCCGTACTGCGACAGCCAGTCCCCGTCCACCCAGCCACCGCACGCGGTCGTCGTCGCGCAGTAGTGCGCCCGCAGGATGTTGCCGCTGCGGGTCATCCGGGCCGACCAGGTCCGGTCCACCGCGGCGGACGTCGACGTCTGCGCCGACGACGGCCGGTAGACCTGGTCGCCGGTGTCGTCGCGGACGTCGTAGCACTGTCCGCCGGACGTCTTCCGGGTCGAGTGCAGCGCCCAGTACCAGCCGTAGCTCTTGACGGCCATCGCACCGGCGTCCAGCGAGGCGGCCGGCCAACTCGTCACCCACTCGTTCGGGAGGACGTTCTTGACGTACGTCTTGAAGTCGACCCGGTCGACCCGCCCGAGACTGACCCGGTAGACGAGGATGGTGCTCGGCAGCTTGCTGTTGGTGCCGTCGGTGCTACAGCCCGTCGGCCCGCTCACCAACTCGTGCGAGGCGTTGTTGTTCTTCAGCGTGGCGTTGAGGTTGCCTTTCGCGCCGGCCGCGAAGTCCTGGCTGGCACCGGCGAAGTTGCTGTTGAAGTAGACCCGCACCGTCTTGCTGGTCCGGTTCCACACCGACGCCGCGTTGTTCTTCACGCACAGACCCTTGCCGCTGCCCGCGCCCTTGAAGTCGTAGCAGGTCGGTTGGGTCGTACCGTAGTCGTCCAGTGAGTCGGTGAAGTCGGAGACCGAGCCCGCCTGGTTGCTGTTGTAGTAGTAGCAGAACTCGCCGCTGTCGCAGGTTCCGTCCCGTGTGGCCGCCGCTGCCGGCGACGCGACACTCAGGATGGAGGTGGACATGGCGAGGACGGCGCCGACGATGGCGAGGCCCTTGCGGATATTCATGGCGTCCTACTTCTCGTTGTAGCCCTGGGAGTTCCAGAACGCGGTCGGGTCGGCGTTGTCCAGTGTGGAGTCGCCGACGCTGACGGCCGCGTGGGTCTGCCGGCCGGCCCGGACCTCGACGTGGGTGTGCGCACCCGAGCTGGAGGACACCCCGTGCCACGACTCATCGGCGATGATCTCGCCCTTGCTGATGGCGTCGCCCACACTCACCCCGGACCTCGGCGCGGTGTGCAGGTAGATCACCGACTTGTTGAGTGAGGAGTTGTAGACGGAGACAGTGGACAGGCCGCCGCTGCCGGTGTTGCCCCGCGCGACGTAGATGACAGTTCCGGAGACCAGGGCACGCACGTCCGAGCCGACGCTGCGGGCGATGTCGATGCCCTCGTGCCGACCGGGCGTCGTGGTGTAACCGTCGAAGCCGCACGTGACAGTGCCGCCGCTGGCCTGGTAGAGGGCGTACGACAGGTTCGTGCGAGTCGACGGCGAGAACTGGTGCGAGGCGTTGTTGTTCTTCAGCGTGGCGTTGAGGTTGCCTTTCGCGCCGGCCGCGAAGTCCTGGTATGAACCGGCGTAGCCGCTGTTGTAGTAGACGCGTACGGTCTTGGTGCTGCGGTTCCAGACCGAGGCGGCCTCGTTCTTGATGCACAGGCCCTTGCCAGCGCCAGCGCCCTTGAAGTCGTAGCACGAGGGCTGCTCGGTGCCGTAGTCGTCGAGCGATCCGGTGAAGTCCGAGATCGATCCCGCGTTGCCGCTGTTGTAGTAGTAGCAGAACTCGCCACTGTCGCAGACCCCGTCTCGGGCCGCCGCCGACGCGGGCGATGCGACGCTGAGGATCGAGGTGGTCGCGGCCAGCGCGATGCCGGCGGCCGCGAGGCTCTTACGGATGTTCATGGTGTCCTTTCAGAAACGGTGAGGGGGTGCGGGTCACTGCCCGCGCTGGTACTGCTCCCAGGTCCTGATCGGGACCTGGGGGCCGTCGTCCGGTCCCTGGTTGGCCAGGCCGTTCATGCCGAGGTGGTAGTCGCCGACCTGGTGCTGTGCCTGGCTGGACAGGTCGGTGTCGCTGATCGCCGTGGCGTGGACGTGCCACGGCCAGTCGCCCTGATTCGGGTTGCGGACCCAGGCCGCGAAGCCGACCTTGCGCAGGGCCCGGGCGACTGCGGTGCGTCTGGCCGCGGTCATGCCGGTGACCGCGATGTCCACCACACCCCCGCCGTCGTGCGTACCGGCCGAGGTGGGGTCGCCCCCTGGGTTGTACGAGCCCTGGTCGAGCACCAGGGGGTAGCCGAGCAGACGCTGGGCCTCGGCCAACATCGCCTGCGTACGGGCGTTGACGACGTACCCGTCACGCGGGACCTTCGCGCCAGGGCCGATCGTGTTGGCGACCGTGTAGCGGTTCTGCCCGAGTCTCGTCAGTGACGTCGTGCCGGGCAGCCCGTTCGCGGCCAGCCCCGTGTAGCCGAGCGAGCGTTGGTACGCCGCGTACGCCGAGACGGTCACGGTGCCGAAGTAGCCGTCGACCCATTGCGCGTTCAGCAGACCCTGCGCCTGCAGCGCCTGTTCGACGGCGAGTACGGAGTTCTTCGCGCCCGGGGTCAGCGTGTTGTCGGCCCGGCGGGGGTCGATCTGAGCGGCCAGGACGGTGGCCTCCATGTCCACGACCGGTCGCGCGGCCGCGGTGACGGTTCGCTGCGCTGTGGCGCCTGATGTCGCGGCCCACGCGTGGGCCGGGACGCCGACTGCCACGCAGAGCGCGGCGAGCCCGACGGATAGCCAGGGACGGCGCACTGTCGATCCTCCTCGCAGTTGGTGAGTCGTTCGGAACGGACATCACCTTGCGAGAATCGGCCTGCTGTTCGGTACCCCTGCTGTCCTGTCAGATCCGTCAGGCCGTCACCGACCTCGGTGGATGTGGTGTTGTCAGCTTTGGCGGCGCCCGGCTCTGACATCGATGGTCAGCAATCTGACACCGGTCGAGGTGACCGGGGAGCGCACTCAGGCGGTGACGGTGACCATGAAGTACACCGGCCGGCGGGTGGGAAAGTACTCCTGCCCGTTCTCGTCGACCATCTTCCAACTCACCCAGCACTTCCCGGGACGACTCGGCGCGGTGACCTCGACACTGATCATCACCTGCTCGTCGGGCGGTGTGTCACCGATCGCCACCCGGTCCGGCACCTGGCAACCGTCGGCGTCGGCGGTGGGGTTGGTCCGCTGGAGGAAACGGTTGTGCCAGGCGACCTTCCCCACGTTCTTGAGGGCCCACACCTTGACGAACTGCGAGTTCACCCGCACCCGGGTGCCGTCGGGGATGGTGACGTCGGAGATGAACTTGCTGGAGTCGCCGGGGATCAGCGAGTCCGAGAACGGTGACGCCGACGGCGACGGCGCGGATGACGCCGCCACCGCGCCGGAGCCGTCCCGTGACGACCGGCCGCGAACGACGACGCCCAGAACGGCGACCATCGCCACCACCAGGACCACCGCTGCGGCGGCGAGCCATGGCAGGCGGTGCCGTCGTGCACCCGCGACGTCCTCGTCGGTCGGCGGATAGTCCGTGCTGCGCAGCGCGTTCTGCTCATTCGGGGACGACGCGGGGACGACGGACACGACAGGCCCGTCCGGTTCCGGGGTGTCGGTGCCGGTGTCGGGCTTCTTTCCGCCGGTCGTGATCGGGGTCTCGTCGCCGGTCGCGGACTCGGTGCTGACCGGGGCGGTATCGCCGTCTTCGGTGCCGTGCGCAGACGCGGGGCGCTGTGCGTCCTCCCAGCGACGCCGCCACTGGACCTCGTCCGCCTCGCAGGCGCGAACGAACTCCCGCACGGTCTCCCAGGAGGGGAACCTGGTCCCGGCGGCGGCCTCGTGCAGCGTGGTGTGCGAGATCCGGCCCGACCGCCCCGCCATCTTGCGGAACGACGGGTCACCGGCGGCGGTCCGCAGGGCCCGTAGCTGTTCGGCGAACCTCTCGGCGGCCTGTCTGTCCTGAATCGACTGGGCGGCGGCACGCTGGTCCTTCATCACTCCCCCATGTCAGACGACGTCGTCAGGCGTTGTCAGAGCGTGCCAGAGGGTACCGAACGGGACAAGGCCGCCATCGATGTGGCGCATCGACGACACCGGGCTCGACCGTCCCGGCGCACTGGAGGGGGCCACCCATTCTCCCGACGTGGCGTACACCCTGCCGGCGAGGTCGCCGTTTCCCCGGCTGGGTGCTGGCACGGCCAGCGCCCCGCTCCACGGTCAGGCGACCTTGGGCGTGGCGCGCATGCCCACGTAGCAGACCCTGGTGCCGTTGGTGAGGGTGGAGAAGACCACCGGCATGTAGTCCTCGCTGAACGACGGTCCCGCGCCGGAGGCGGCGAAGACCGTTGCGGTGACCGGTTCCAGGTCCATCTCCAGGGGTGGCGACATGTCCCTCATGTCGTCGACGAACTCGTAGCGCAGGTGCGGCGAGCCGTCGTCGTTGCGGGAGACGGTGAGGACGACCCCCTCGCGCCGATACGTGCCGAGCAGCGGTTCGAGGTCGACCGAGGGTGGCACGGGGGCCGGGGCGAACGGCGCGGGCATTGTGACGTCGGCGAGTTCGGCGAGCAGGTCGCGGAACAGGTCGGCGTAGAGCAGGCGAGCCGCGCCGCCGTTGGTCATCAGGACCACGGCGAGGTTCGCGTGCGGGACGACGCGCAGGTAGGCGTACTGACCGATGGCGGCGCCGTCGTGGCCGTAGCCGGGGATGCCGTTCCAGTCGTAGAGCGTCCAACCCAGACCCCACCCGTCGGCGCTCACCGTCCACTTGTCGGGCACGTCGACAGAACGCTGTCGCATGGCGGCGACAGCCTTGCCTCGCCGGTGCCGCGGTGCAGCACACCACTTGCCAGCTCGTGGAACTGCCCGTCGAGCAGCACGGCCAGGCTCGCGCCGGGGACGTGGTACGTGTGGCGCAGCACGTCGAATCGCCGCCGCCAGCGGTCGACGTCGAATCGCCGGCCGGCCGACCTCCGTACGGAGCGCACAGCAGCGGGGGCAGATCTCACCCGACCTCGACCTGGACGTGGCCATGGCGATCCTGTCCGGCCCGCTCTACTTCCAGTTCCTGATCACGCAGGAGCCGCTGACCCACCAGTACGTCGACCGCGTACTCAAGGCTCTGCTGGTGGGGATGACGCCACGGTCCTAGCGCGGCGCCGGCCCGCCGGGATGGTGGTCCCGGCGGGCCCGGCGTCACGGGCAGGGTGTCCGCGCGCAGACGTCGACGACAGTGCCGGTGAGCAGGAAGACCGCCTTCTGTTTCTGGGCTGCGGCCTGGGCGCGGGGGAACTCGTGCGGATCGTCGCCGTACTCCGGCCCGGCCGGGGCGAGGTTGGTCGGTGGCGGCGCGTACGCCGCGCCGCTGTTCCAGATCACTATCGCCGAGCCGGTGTACGGGTAGCGACGGATCGGCGTGATGCCCCAGTACGGCCGCACGTCCAGTGACCAGCCGTCGGCGAGCGCGGGGGTGTGCAGGCGTGCGCCGATGGTGCGCGCCTGCACCTCCGCCGCGGCGGGCGAGACCTGCTGGTCGCCGAAGGCCACGTGCATCAACACCTGGTGCGCCGGGGTGCGCGGTAGCGGCCGGTCGGTCATGTGCTGGGCGTACCCGTTGGCCTCGGACCGGTCCCACAACATCTGCAGCAGCGCGAGGACCAACTGTTGGTCGACAGTGTCCGGGTAGTAGCCGTCCAGCACTGTCTGGAACGGTGCGAAGTCCACGCTGCGTTGCAGCAGCGTGGAGTAGTTCATCGCCGGTACGCCGAGCACCGACCGGGTCCAGTCCTGGGCGATGGCGGTCAGGGCACCTCCGTTGATGCCGCCCTGACTGTTGCCGTCGTAGTGCAGCCCGCCGACGCGATCGATCAGCGGCCGGGCGGTGGCGTCCCGGAACGCCGGGTGGGCGGCGAACCCGGCCGGGTGGATCATCGCGCGCCCCAGGAAGAGGAAGTTCAGGAAGCTCTGCTGCAATCGGTCCGCCACAGCGGGGAAGACGCTGAGGTCGGTGAAGGCGTTGGCCACGAAGGGAACGTCCGCGGCGGCCATGCCGATCCAACTGGTCGCGCAGAAGGTGAAGTTGTGGGCGTTCGACATCGTTTTGACGTTGCCGGCGTTGATCTCGGTCGGTCGGCCGAGCAGTCCGTGGCCGTAGAGCGAGAGGTGGGCAGGCCGCGCGGCCGAGGCGCTGCGCGGGATGTTGCAGACGAAGTCCGCCGCCACCGTCGCTCCGGACGGCGTGGGCAGGGCGTTCGGTGTGGGCGGCGTCCCGGTGCCGCCGGCCGGCCCGTAGTGCAGGCGGGAGCCGGGGCCGCCGTCACCGGTCAGATAGGACGGTACGCCGACCGTGCCGGTCACCTGCCGGGCGATGAACGGATCCTGCTCCGGTGAATAGTCGGTCACCTGGGTGACGGTGACCGACGGCGCGGCCCGGCCGAGGTCGGCGAACGCGTCGTCCCGGACCGCCACCATCCGCCCGGTCAGCCCGTGCCGGCTGGCCACAGTGAAGTCCCAGGCCAGGTAAAGGTTGTGCCGCTTGACGCCGGCCCGGCTCAGCTCGGCGGCGATGCGCCTCAGTTGCGGCCCCCGAGCGTCTCGCTGCTTGAGGCCGGCACCGGTCAGGTACGCCGTGAACGCCTTCGGCGCCGGAATCAACGCGCCGCTGCCGTCCCGCAGGCCGCGCAACCCGACGATGTAGCGGGTGCCCTCCGTCAGCGCCACCGCCGGCCGGATGATCAGCAGTTGCCGGTCAGGCTGGCCGGCCGCGTGCGCGTCCAACTCGGCCCAGTACGGCGTGCGCTCACCGGTCCGGGCGTTGAGCAGCACGATCGGCGCGTTCGGCGCCAGCGAGCGGCCGATGTCGGTGACCGGCGCGATCCCGCTCGCCGCGGCGTCGAGTCCGGGTACGCGCACCAGGATCGGTGAGCCCGGACTGAATCCGTCCTGCCGGTTCCACTCCGTCGGGTCGATCGGGGTTCCCTGCACGTTCGCGGGCATCGCGGCGGCCGCGAACCGCACCCGTTTGCCGGTGGGGCTGCTCCGGTCCGGCACTGTGAAGTAGTCGTTCGGGAACGGCAGCAGGCAGGCGGTCGGGTCGATCGGGTCGCAGGACGGGTGCCCGGTCGGTGCGGTAGTCGTTGGCGGTGCGGCGGGGGCCGCCGTGCCGAGCAGGACGGCGCCTGCTGTCACCAGCACGGACACGGCGAGACGGAGCCCTCTGGAGGTGGTCACACGCATCTCCTTCGACGCTGGACGGCGGATCGACGGGTGGTGTTCTTCCTACGCGTGTGAAAGAGACTCAGCAAGCGAAACAGGCTCGCGGCCGGTGGCTGGCAGCCGATCATGCTCTGGCTGCTGGCCACCGGCCGCGTCGACGACGCCTCTCGGAGAGGTCAGTCGGTGATCACCGGCCAGGCGTAGGCGAGCAGGGCGCAGGCGGCACCCAGGAGCGCGAGCGAGACACCCCTCGTGGGCAGCGGCAGAGCAGCGAGCACGATCAGGATGACGGCGACAACGTAGAGAAATGCCTGGACCGACATGGTGCTCTCCTCGATCAGGGGTAACGAGCGGCTGACTTCATCCGCCGGGATGCCCCCGGGCGTGATCTCGGAAACCTCCTGCTGATCACGGTTTGGCCCACAGTGGTACGTGCGGATCGTCCGGTGGGGTGCCTACGTCGGGAGAAGAAGCGCTTCGGCGCCCACCGGTCGAAAGCCCGCCGCCTGGAAGGCGCGCACGCTGCGCGCGTTGCCGGCGGCCTGCTGGGCCCAGACCGGCTGACCGTCGGGCACCAGGTGTCGGGCGGCCGTGGCCAGCGCCCGCCCCAGACCCCGGTGGCGACGCTCGTCGTCGACCTCTATCGCCGCCTCCCAACGACCGGCCACCCCACGGCCGAGCACGACCACCCCACCCTCGGCGGCCCAGACGCGGACGTCGTCACGGCGCCGACGTGCCCTGACCTCGCGCGGATGATCGGCATCCGCCAGCTCACTCAGCGGCAATGGCGGTGGCCCGGCGAGGCAACTCGCGACGGTCAGCAGGTCGATCGTGTCCATGGAGCGCCGGGTGCGGTCGAGCAGGGCACCCAGGAAGCGCGGATTCATCGTGGCCGCCAGGGAGTCGCAGTCGAGGGTGGCCAGCGTACGGCGTACCCAGTGGGGATCCTCGTCGGTGAACACCACCGAGTGTCCGGTGAAGGCGATGACTCCCGCGTCGCGGCGGCTCGGCTGCGACACCACTGTGGTCCCGCCGTCCGGGGGCGGGAAGTGGCCGTGCGCCGCCGCGTCCAGGATGTCGGCCAACCTGCTGTCCATTGTCGCTCCCCGCTCGGTCCCGGACCGCGCGGCCGCCGAGAGCGGACGCGTCGGCGCGCGTCCCATCCCCTACCACCGCGCGGACCACAGTGTGCGGACATCCTCCCGCCTCAGCTGCGCGACCGGGTGCCGCAGCTCCGTCGCCGTCACGTCGCGTGGCTGCGGTACCAGATCCGGGGCCGACCGTCAGCGGTGATGTCGACGTCCGTACGCACCTGGTAGACCTGCTCGATTCGGCTGGTGGTGAGGACCTCGACTGGCGTACCCGCCGCGACCACCCGCCCGGCGTAGAGAAGCACCAGCCTGTCGCAGTACTGCGCGGCCAGATTGAGATCGTGCAGGGTCACCACGACGGTGCTGGCCGACTCGGCGAGGAACCGCAGCAGATCCAGCTGATGCCTGATGTCCAGGTGGTTGGTCGGCTCGTCGAGCAGCAGCAGATCCGGTTCCTGCACCAGAGCGCGGGCCAGGTCGACCCGCTGCCGCTCACCACCGGAGAGGCTGGACCAGCGCCGCTGCTCGAACCCGCCGAGGCCGGCCTCGGCGAGCGCGCGCCGCGCCAGGTCCAGATCCGCGGCGCCGACCCCGGCAAGACGTGGCCGGTACGGGGTTCGGCCCAGCAGAACCACCTCCAGTGCGGACATCTCCACGTCGGTGGCCACCTGTTGGGTGACCACAGCGATCCGCCGAGCCAGCGCACGCCGGGGGATCGCGTCCAGCGCGACGTCGTCGAGCAGCATCCGCCCGGACTCCGGCCGCGCCAGCCCGGCCAGTAGCCGCAGCAGGCTCGACTTGCCGGAGCCGTTAGGCCCGAGCAGCCCGACAGTGGCGCCAGGTTCGGCGGTGAGCGCCACCCCGGCCAGGATCCGTACGCCGGCCACGCCCCACCCGATCCCGTCCGCGTCCAGTCGCGCCGACGACGCCCCCGCCGGGAAAGGGTCACCGCCCACCCCCCGGCCGGTGGTGCCCGGCGCGATCACGGCGTACCCGTCCGGCGTCGCATGACCAGCGCGAACACCGGCACCCCGAGCAGCGCGGTGAGCACGCCCACCGGCAGCTCCTGTGGCGAGAAGACGGTCCGCGCCACGGTGTCCGCCCAGATCAGGAAGATCGCGCCGATCACCGCGCAGGCGGGCAGCAACGTGCGGTGCCGAGAGCCGAACAGGAACCGCACGGCGTGTGGCACTGTCAACCCGACGAAACCGATGGCGCCGCTCGCCGCGACAAGCGCGGCTGCCATCAGAGCGGTGACGGTGAACAGCAGCAGCCGGGTGCGCCCGGGAGAGAATCCGAGCGAGCGGGCGGTATCGGTGCCGAACGCGAACGCGTCCAGCGCCGTCGCACTGGCCCAGCAGACCAGCAGGCCGACGCCGACAACCACGGCGCTCAGCGTCACCGACGACCAGGAGGCCGCCGTCAGCGAGCCGAGCAACCAGAACGTCACGCTACGGGTGTCCTGGGTGTGCGCGTCGGAGATCACGATCAGGCTGGTCACCGCGCTGAAGAGCTGCGACACGGCGACCCCGGCGAGAACGATCCGGGTCGGCTCGCCGGCCCTCCGGCCGGCCAGCAGCAGCACCGCGCCGAACGCGGCCATGCTGCCGACGAACGCGCCGGTGGTCAGGTCGACCGGGCCGGCGCCGATCCGGATGCCGAGTACCAGCACCGCCACCGCTCCGGTGGAGGCGCCGGACGAGACACCGAGCAGGAACGGATCGGCCAGCGGGTTACGCGTGAGCGCCTGAAGCACCGCCCCGCACACCGCCAGACCGGCACCGACCAACGCGGCCAACAGCACCCGGGGCAACCGGAGATCCCAGACGATGCTGTCCGGCAACGCCGGTAGGGGCTGGACCGGGAGGCCCACATGGCTGGCCACAGCGCGCAGAACGCTCTCGACCGGCAGGTCGGCCGAGCCCACGCTGACCGCCGCCGCGATGGTGACCAGCAGCAGGAGCAGGGCCAACGGGAGGACGTACCGGCCGCTTCTCGAGATGCCGGTAGGGGGTGGCGGCTCCCGCCGGCCGCTCGCCGAGACGAGGGATCGTGCGACTCGCGGGTTCATCGGCGGGCGAACACCACGTAGTCGTCCAGGTACTGCCAGACGGTGCCGACCTCGGCGAACCCGGCCGTGCGGAGGGCCGCCAGGTGGAACTCCAGTGACGCCGGGGCCTGCGGCGGTCGGTCGGCGAACCGCAGTTCCCGCTGGGCTGCCAGTCCGGCCAGTTGCGGGTGTCGGGCCGCCTCGGTGTACCAGGCGGAGTAGGTGAGCGCTCCGGCAGCGAATGTCTCCTGCTGCGCCTGTGCGTCGTGCCGACCGGCGATGTCGCGCAGTGTGGGCGCCGATTCGTCGTAGCGGAGGTGGTCGGCGTTGAGCAGCACACCACCGGCGGGCAACAGCCGTGCCACTGTGGTGTAGACCCGCAGCAGTTGCTCCGGCGCGAGCCAGTGCAGTGCCGTCGAGGTGAGCACGGCGTCGACCCGCCCTCCGGTCAGCGCCTCCTCCCAGCCGTCGGCCACCAGGTCGACGTCGTGGACCTCGATCCGTGCGGTGTACCGGTCCAGGGCACGCCGCGCGACCTCCAGCAGGATCGGGTCGTAGTCGACAGCGACGGCGCTGGCACGGGGGAATTGCGCCAGCATCCGGTCGCTGATCGCACCGGGACCGCAGGCCAGATCGAGGATCGTGAGGTCGTCCGGGCAGTGCAGCCGCAGCACGTCCGCCATCGCGTCGAACCGCAGGTCGCGGTGGGCCACGTAGGCGGACTGCTGGTCGTTCCAGAGTTCCAGCAGGCGGCGGGCGGCCGACTGGTCCAGCGCCGCGACCTTGGCGCCGGCCGGCGGGGTCATCGGGCGGTCCCGTGCAGGTTGGCGCCGACCAGTTCCGCCGCCTGGACGCTGCGGATCGACGGGTCCATCGACGAGCCGGGCACCGTGACGAACCGTCCGGCGACCACAGCGTCCAGCTTCGAGGTCACCGGGTTGCGGCGCAGGAAGTCGATCTTCGATTGGGCACTGTCGCCATCGCCGCCCCTGGTCAGATCGGCCAACACGATCACCTCCGGGTTGCGTTTGGCGATCTCCTCCCAGTTGCCGGCCGGCCACTTCTGGCTGGCGTCGGTGAACGTGTTGCGGGCGCCCAGCAGCGAGCTGATCGCGTCCGGAACCCCACCGTGCCCGGCCACGTACGGGGTGCTCGTTCCGGAGTAGTACCAGAGCAGTGACGGGCCGGCGCTCGACGCGGCCGTCGGCGCCGCACCTCGGGCGGCGTCCAGCCGACTCTGCTGGTCGTGGATCAGCTTGTCGGCCCGCTCCGGGACGCCGAAGACGCTGGCGATGTCGCGGATCTCGTCGAAGATCCCGTCGAAGGTGACCGTCTGGGTCGCGTCCGCCGGCTTCTCGCAGGCGAACTCGGAGAGGTACGCCGGCACGCCGAGCGTGGCCAGGTCAGCGCGCGAGCCCGCGGCGTCCGAGGCGTACGCGGAGGTGTAGGTCGAGTAGACGAAGTCCGGGTTCGCCGCTCGGACCGCCTCTCGTGAGGGGTAGAGCTTGGCCAGCACCGGCACCTTCTCGTACGCCTGGCGCAGGTCGGGCAGCACCGGGTCGGTCTGGTAGCTGGTGCCGACCGTCCGATCGGCGAGGCCGAGGCTGAGCATGATCTCGGTGGCGTTCTGTTCCAGTGCGATCGCGCGCTGGGGTGGCGCGGTGACGCTGACCGGCAGTCCGCAGTTTGTCAGATGGACCGGGGCGGCCAGGTGGCCCTGCGCGGCCGGTGCGGCGGCTCCCCCGTCGGAGCAGCCGGCCGCGGCCAGCACCAGGCACAGGCCCGCCTTAATGAAAACGGTTTTCATGGGCGGGAACATATCAACAGCGCCTGCGCGGCCTGGCAGGCGGGGGTGCGGTGCGCCGGTCAGCGTTGTTCCGGCCAGCGCCCGCTCAGACCGACGCCGACGCGATCGAGGGTGTGACCCGGAACCTGGGTCACACCCTCGACGCATTCATCCCACGGCGGGGCACCGCTGACGGCCCCCGCCCACGACCCGGACGGGTCAGCAGCCGATCCGGCTGGACCCCAGCGCGACGTCGTCGTACCAGAGGGTGTCGGCTCCGCCGCCGTAGCTCTCCCAGCCCAGCTTCAGGTCGGTGAGCTGCGGCCGCCAGGTGCGGTTGTACCACTGGCCGTCGATGTCGTGCGTCGGTGCGCCGTCCGCGGTCAGCCCGGGGATGGCGGTCCCGTCCACCCAGGTGCGCAGTTGACCGGCCGCGCCGTCCACCATGAACTCGACGCAGGTCCACCGGTTGGTGGGCAACGGCAGGCTCTGCGCCACCCCGGCCGGGCTCTGCTCGGGCAGGGTCGCGTCGTCGGAGGCGCGGTTCCACTGCAACGCGCCGTTCTGGCCACCCAACCGCAGGTCCTTGTTGCCGTCGGCGGCATCGGCCATCGCCATCATCGTGGTGTGTTCGGTGGGTTGGGCGGTGGTGTGCCGGACCCAGACCCGGCCGTACCGGACGGTGCCCACGCTGCCGAGGTTCTTCGTGGACCTGATGAAGACGTGGTTGCAGTATCCGGCGGCGCCGTTGATCCGGACCGAGCGACTGCCGCTGTGCGTGGTCGCCGTGTCGATGGTGGCGGCACCCGCGCCGGAACAGTCCGGGCTCACCACAGCCCAGTCACCGGACGGCGTCGAACCGGTCTGGCCCTCGAAGCCGTCGCAGAGCACCGCGCCGGCACACCCTGCCGGCGGCTCGGTGGTGGGCGGAGGGGTGGTCGGCGGAGGCGTCGTTGGCGGCGGCGTGGTCGGCGGCGGGGTGGTCGGCGGCGTGGCGCCGTTGCACGCTACGCCGTTCAGGCTGAACCCGGTCGGAGCGCCACCGCTGGAGCCGTACGTGCCCTGCAACCCGAACTCGGTGGACCCGCCCGCCGGGATGCTGCCGTTGTACGACGCGTTGCGGGCGGTCACGGTCGATCCGGACTGGCTGATCGTGGCGTTCCAGCCACTGGTGACCCGCTCGTCCCCGGCGTATGTCCAGGTGGCGGTCCAACTGGAGACGGCCGCGTCCCCCGGGGAGACCTTGACGGTGGCGGTGAATCCGCCGGGCCACTGGTTGGGCGTGTAGTCGACCCGGCATCCCTGGGCGGCTGCGGCCGGGCCGCTGAGCACTGCCGCTCCGGCGGTGGCCGCGGCGGCGGCCAGCGCGGCGGCGACCACCAGGGTCGCGGCGGGGCGGGCACGGAAAATCGTCATGAGGGTCCTTCTGCCATCGAGCTGAGCGGAGACGGCACGGCGGCGCGTCCTGGATGGACGCGGTGCGACAACGTGCCCTGGATGTGGCGCGGCGGTGCGCCACAGCGACCGGTCGCGCGTACGACCGAAGTGCCCGGCTCGGGGTGGACCTGTCAGCCGCCGACGGTCCGGTCCCCCGGACCCCGGCGGCGCCCACCCTCAATCTATTGACGATTGCCGATCGAATCAAGCGTCGGCAACGCTCGCCTGCCGCGCCGGTCTTGCAGTTTCAGTTGCCGACATGGGCGGGATGCCACTTATGTCGGGACAGTAAGTGCAAGATCGCGGAGCAGGGACAGGTTTCCGGGGCCGTGTCGATCCGCGGGTTGCCCGTTCGACGTGGGGATGCTGGGACCGGGAGACGGCCCCGTCGGATGAGGAGAACACGATGTCGAAGTACATGTTGATCATGCGGGGCACCGATGAGACGAATGCGGCCATGATGGCCACCATCGACGAGATGATGGCCACCACACGCCAGTTCATCGAGGACATGGTGAAGGCCGACGTTCTCGTCGCGGCCGAAGGGCTGGACGATCCGCGCCAGGGCGTCGTTGTCGACTTCGTTGGCGAGGCACCGGTGGTCACCGACGGTCCGTACGGCGAGACCAGGGAGCTGTTCGGGGGCTACTTCCTGCTCGACGTCGCCACGAAACACGACGCGGTCGAGTGGGCCAAGCGGGTCCCGGCGGTCCGCGGGTCCAAGATCGAGGTCCGGCGCGTGGCCGAGGCCGACGAGGTCCCGCAGGGTGGCGAGAGCAACGGCCAGGTCTGATGGGTACGGCCGACGTCGAGGCCGTCTGGAGGATCGAGTCGGCGCGGATCGTCGCCGCGCTGACCCGGTTCACAGGTGACTTCGGGCTGGCCGAGGACGCCGCCCAGGAGGCGGTGGCCGAGGCGCTGGTGTCCTGGCCGCGTGCCTCTCCGGCCAATCCGGCCGGGTGGCTGATGGCCACGGCCCGGCGGCGGGCGATCGACGCGATCCGCCGCCGGGTCGCCCTCCAGGAGCGATACGCCCTGTTGGCGGCGGATCCCGCGCTCGACCAGGAGATCGACCCCGACCGGATCGACGACGACGTGCTGGCGCTGATGTTCGTCAGCTGCCACCCGGTGCTCTCCCGCGAGGCACGGGTGGCGCTGACCCTGCGGGTGGTCGGCGGCCTGTCCACCGAGGAGATCGCCCGTGCGTTCCTGGTGCCGGTGCCGACCGTGCAGGCCCGCATCACCCGGGGCAAGAAGGCGATCGCGACGGCCGGGGTGCCGTTCGAGCTGCCGCCGGCCGGCGAGCGCCGCGAACGGCTGGGCGGTGTGCTCAGCGCCCTCTACGTGATCTTCACGGAGGGGTCGACGGCCACGTCCGGCGACCGGCTGCTGCGCCCCGACGTGGCGTACGAGGCGATCCGGCTGGCCCGCACCCTCGCCGCGCTCCAGCCGGACGAGCCGGAGGTGCACGGCCTGCTCGCCCTGTGCGAGCTGACGGCCGCGCGCTTCCCGGCCCGGACCGACCCGGACGGCACCCCGATCCTCCTTGCGGACCAGGATCGCCGGTTGTGGGACTTCCCGGCGATCCGCCGTGGGCTGGCCGCGCTGGCCAGGGCATCGCAGCGCGGCTCCGGCCCCTACTGCTTACAGGCCGCGATCGCGGCCACGCACGCGTCGGCACCCTCGGTCGAGGAGACCGCCTGGGCCCGGATCGTCCAGCTCTACGAGACGCTCGGCCGGGTCGCGCCCTCGCCGGTGGTCGAACTGACCCGCCTCGGCCGGCTTCCGGAGGCGCGTGCCGAGCTGGAGCTGGCCGCCCGGCTCTGCGCCAATCAGCGCGAACGCTCGGTGCTGCTCGGCAAGGTGGCCGCGCTGAGCTGACCTGCTCCGGCACGTCGGCCGAAACCGAGGCCCGCTCGCCTGCCCATGGCCGCAGGCTCAGATCTGCGTTCTCGCCTGCTCGATGTGCCCGGCGATCGCGTGCGCGCCGTGCGTGCGCGCGATGATGTGAGCCTCGTCGAGGGTGGCGAGCGCGTCCGCGCGACGGTCCTGGGCGGCGGCGATGTAGGCCAGCCCGATCATGTTGGAAGCCACGCCCGGCAGCGCACCGACCTCCCGACGCAGCCGGGTCGACTCCTCCAGCCGCTCGCGCGCCTCGTCCAGCCGGCCAGCGGCGTGCGCCGCGATGCCCAGGTGCCGGAGTGCCTCCGACCGGGTCGGCTTGTCGCCGGTCTGCGCCGCCAGCAGGCAGGACCGCTCCAGGTACGGAACCGCGGTTTCGTCGTCACGGCGGATGAACTGGTGCAGACAACCGATCCAGAACAACGCCTCCGCCTCCCCGCGCGGGTCCCCCAGTGCCCGGTACAGCTCGAGCGCACGCTCGAACAGCGGCAGCTCGGCGGGATCCTCGGTGGGCGACGAGCCGGCGTCGGCGGGCGCGTTCTGAAACCGGGCGTGCAGGATCATCCCCCGCGCCAACGCCGCATCGGCCTCGATGGCGTCCAGCCCCTTCTCGGCGTCGATCAACCCGCTGGTGTCGCCGCCGAACACCGCCCGTTCATAGATCTCCCGGGCCCGCACGATTCGATCTTCGGTGCTCATCGTCGCCCCCGCTGGCATCGCCGCTACCGTCCCAGGCCCGGCAGTTTAGTCGGCTGACCGCCTGGCAGACAGACCCTCTCCGGCACTCGTCCGGATAATCAGGAGGGTCCGATCGCCTGAGCTGGAGGACTCCCATGCGCGTCATCCGCATCCTGCCCAACCTTCCGGTGGCCGACGTCAGCGCCGCGAAGGGCTTCTACACCGACTTCCTCGGTTTGAGCACCGAGGCATTCACCCTGGGCTGGGTGGCCCGCTACACCTCGTCCGACAGTGACGTGGCAGTGCAGCTCGTCTCCGGCGACGCGACAGCACCCGAGGACTCGGTCATCAGCGTTCAGGTGGATGACGTGGACGGCGCCTATGCCGAGGCACAGCGGCTCGGTTACGAGATCGTGCACCCGCTGACCACCGAGCCGTGGGGAGTGCGCCGGTTCTTCGTCCGCGCTCCGGACGGCAACGTCATCAACGTGGCGGCTCACCGCGCCTGAGGTGATCTCGGCATTCCCGAGGGATTGACCCTCACAGACGCCCGTTGTTAACTGCACATCAACGATGTGGATCGATGTTTATCCGGTTGCCGTCGACCCGGCACCGGGGCACCGCTCCGCGTCGTCTCGACATCGCCCTCGTTTCGGCGGACGTGGGCACACCGGGGCACTTCCCGGGGTGCGAGACCTGCGTCCGCGACGATCCAGAGGAGATCGTGTCGATGAAGTTGACGCCGGCACTACGAATCGCGCTCGCTGTCCTGCTGGCCGGTGGTGTCGTCGCCGTCGGGCCGGCCGAGTCAGCGACCGCGGCACCCACTGACACCGCGTTCGGGCCCGGCCGACCCCACCCGTACGGCAACGTGTGGTCCAACGACCACGTGCACGCCGCCCGACTGGGCCTCGGCAACCAGGCGTTCCAGGGCATGCGGACGATGCTGCAGAAATACCAGAACTACCCGAACGGGATGACCAACAACACCAACGGCGTCTTCGAGTACCTCGGCGTGCACCTGACGGCGATGAACGAGTCGTTGCTCCAGTCGTACAACGACAAGATCCGGGTCTTCCCCGCCGTGCCGACCGACGCCAGCTTCGTCGGGAAGTTCACGCTGCTCGCCAAGGACGGGTTCCTGGTCAGCTCGGAGCGGGAGGCCGGCGAGGTCAAGTACGTCGGGCTGCGAAGCCAGTACGGCAAGACCGCCCGGGTGGTGAACCCGTGGGGTGGTCAGGAGGTCCGGGTCCGCCGTACCTCGGACAACGCCGTGCTGACCACCACCTCGGCCGCCGAGATCAGCTTCGCCACCGCGGCGAACACGGTGTACGTGGTGGAGCGCACCGCCAAGCCGTTGTCGGCGTACGCGACCGGGTCGTGGGAAACCTTCGCCCTGGTCCGCAACACCGACGGCTCGGTCAGCCTGCGGGCGACTGTGAACAACAGGTACGTGGTCGCGGAGAACGGCGGGGCCGAGGCACTGGTCGCGAACCGGGACGCGATCGGCCCCTGGGAGAAGTTCGACCTGGTCACCCTCTGACGTCGGAGCCGGCGGGTCCGAGCGGACCCCGCCGGCTCCGAGCCTGCCGCGCCCCGCCCGTCCACCCCCTCCCACAAGGAGTACCACATGCGTAGACGCGCCATCAGCACGCTCGCCGCCGCCGTCGTCACCGGACTCACCCTCGCCGCCGGTGCGGCGACGGTGGCCTCGACCCCGGCCGAGGCCGCACCGTTAGGCAAGGTCCTGGTCTTCTCCAAGACCGCCGGTTTCCGGCACTCCTCCATCCCGAACGGCATCGCCGCCATCCAGCAGCTCGGCGCGGCGAACGGCTTCACAGTCACCGCCACCGAGGACGCGGCTACCTTCACCACTGCCAACCTCGCCCAGTACCAGGCGGTGGTCTTCCTCAGCACCACCGGCGACGTGCTCAACGCCGGCCAGCAGAGCGCCTTCGAGGCGTACGTGGCCGCCGGCGGTGGTTTCGTCGGAGTGCACGCCGCCGCCGACACCGAATACGACTGGCAGTGGTACGGCGGGCTGGTCGGCGGGTACTTCGCCTCGCACCCGGCCACCCAGCAGGCGACGGTGCGGGTCGAGGACCGGGCCAACGCCTCGACCGCGCACCTGCCGTCGACCTGGACCCGCACCGACGAGTGGTACAACTACCGGACCAACCCCCGCTCGGCGGTCAAGGTGCTGGCAAGCCTCGACGAGTCGTCGTACACCGGTGGGTCGATGGGTGGTGACCACCCCATCACCTGGTGCCACAGCTACGGCGGCGGACGCTCCTGGTACACCGGCCTCGGCCACACCGAGCAGAGCTACGCCGACCCGAACTTCACAGGCATGCTGCTGGGCGGCATCCAGGTGGCGGCCGGGGCGGTGGCGGCCGACTGTCGGCCCGAGCCCGGCTACACCCCGCTGTTCGACGGCGCCCAGGCCAGCCTCGGGCAGTGGCGGCAGGCGGGGCCGGGCGGGTTCACAGTGGCGGACGGCACCCTCACGTCGAACGGTGGCATGGGTTTGCTCTGGTACCCGGTGCGCACCTTCGCCAACTACTCGCTCAAGGTCGACTGGATGATGCCGGGCGACGACAACGGTGGGGTCTTCATCGGGTTCCCCGATCCGCAAGGCGATCCGTGGGGCCCGGTCGCCGCCGGTCACGAAATCCAGATCGACGCCACCGACGGCGACCCGACGCGCACCACCGGCAGTGTCTACAGCTTCCAGGCACCCAACCAGGCCGCCCGCGCGACAGCGCTCAACCCACCCGGCTCCTGGAACACCTACGAGATCGGCGTGCACGGCCAGCGGGTCGAGATCTGGCTCAACGGCGTCAAGATCAACGATTACGTCAGCAGCCGGACCATCGCCAACGGCTACATCGGGTTGCAGAACGACGGCGCCGGAATGGACATCAACTACCGCAACGTGCGGATCAAGACCGACGGCCCGAGTGAGCCGCCCGCCACCGACCTGGCCCAGGGCCGCCCGGTGACGGCTTCCAGCGTCGAGCCGGGCAGCGCGCACGCCGCGGCCAACGCCGTGGACGGCAACACGACCACCCGCTGGGGCAGCGCGTACACCGACCCGCAGTGGATCACCGTCGACCTGGGGGCCTCGTACGCGATCAACCGGGTTCGGCTGGCCTGGGAGACGGCCCACGCACGGGCGTACCAGGTCCAGGTGTCGCCGGACAACGTCACCTGGTCGCCGGTGCACACCACTACCACCGGAGACGGCGGCGTTGACGACCTCACTGTCACCGGCACCGGCCGTTACCTGCGGGTCTACGGCACCCAACGCGCCACCCAGTGGGGCTACTCGCTGTGGGACCTCAACGTCTACGGCACCGCCGCCGCTGGCACCCTGCTCTCCCGGGGCAAGCCGGTCACCGCGTCCAGCGTCGAGCCGGGCAGCGCGCACGCGGCGGCCAATGCCGTGGACGGCAACACGACCACCCGCTGGGGCAGCGCGTACGCCGACCCACAGTGGATCTCGGTGGACCTCGGCGCGTCCCGCACCCTCGACCGGGTCCGGCTGACCTGGGAGGCGGCGTACGCGCGGGCGTACCAGATCCAGGTATCCCCGGACAACGTCACCTGGTCGACGGCGCACACCACTACCACGGGCGACGGCGGTGTCGACGACATCGCCGTCTCGGCCACCGGCCGCTACCTGCGCGTGCAGAGCACCCAGCGCGCCCTGCCCGCGTACGGCTACTCGCTCTGGGAGCTGGAGGTGCACGGCAGCTGAGCGCGATTGGATCGCGGCCGACTCGGGGGCACGAACCGTGCCCCCGAG
>NZ_JBEZGJ010000138.1:0-19999 GCF_040649965.1 Micromonospora sp. NPDC048843 | reverse complement strand
CCCGGCCGGCTCGGCGGCGGCCGGGTCCGCGGGCGGCGGCTCCCCGATCGAGGGGGACCCGATGAGCGGGATCGACGTGGTGTTCCTGAGCACGATGGTCGGGCACAGCGAACGTACCCTGCAGATCGTCCGGCTCGCCCGGGACAGGGTGCGCGACGACGCGCTGCGCACCCTGACCGCCGCCGTCGAGGCAACCGAGGCCGACGAACTGGCCGTCATGCGCGGCTGGTTGCCCACGTCCGGGCCGGGTGCCAGCGCGGCCGCGCACCACCACGACGGGCACGGCGACGACGCCGCGCTCGACCGGCTACGGACCGCGCCGGACGCGGACGTCGACAGGGTGCTGCGCGAGGTGCTCGCCGACCATCAGCGATCGGCCGCCGACCTGGCCCAATCGCACGTCGGCGTCGGCCGCAACGAACGGGTCCGCGACCTGGCCCGGCGGATCGAACAGTCCCGAACCGCCGAGGTCGAGCTGCTCAGGGGCACGGGTACGCCCTGAGCACTGTCACGCGGCTACGCCCCGAGTGCCCGGGTCAGCGGGGTTCCAGCTTGATGGACACCGAGTTGACGCAGTGCCGGGTGTCCTTCGGGGTGAAGCCCTCGCCGTGGAAGACGTGCCCGAGGTGGCTGTCGCAGCGGGCGCAGCGGATCTCCGTACGGGCCATGCCGAGGGTGCGGTCCTCGATCTCCTTGACCCGGCCCGGGATGGCGTCGTCGAAACTCGGCCAGCCGCAGTGCGAGTCGAACTTCGTGTCGCTGGAGAACAGCTCCAGCCCGCAGGCGCGACAGTGGTAGACCCCCTGGGTCTTCGTGTCCACGTACTCGCCCGTCCACGGGCGTTCGGTGCCGGCCTCCCGTAGAACGTGGAACTCCTCGGGGGTCAGTCGGACCCGCCACTCTTCGTCGGTACGGGGCAGCTCGTTGTCGTCAAGACTCACCCCTCAACGGTACGTCGAACGTCGGGGGCGTGGCATAAGGTCGCGGGATGGGTGGCACCAAGGCTGCGGCCGCAGAGGTCGAGGTGGCCGGGCACACCGTCCGGCTGAGCAGTCCGGATCGGGTGATCTTCCCGCAGCGGGGGTTCACCAAGGCGGACGTCTTCCACTACTACCTCGCGGTCGGCGACGGGATCATGCGCGCCCTGCGGGACCGACCGACCACCCTGCAACGCTTCCCCGACGGCGTCGAAGGCGAGGCGTTCTTCCAGAAGCGGGTGCCCACCCGGGGCGTGCCGCCCTGGCTGACGACGGCGCAGATCACCTTCCCGAGCGGCCGGAACGCGGCGGAGCTCTGCCCGGCCGATCTGGCGCACGTCGCCTGGGCGGCGCAGATGGGCACCATCGTCTTCCACCCGTGGCCCGTGCGGGCCGCCGACGTCGACCGCCCCGACGAGCTGCGCATCGACCTGGACCCGCAGCCCGGCACCGACTTCGCCGACGCGGCGCGGGCCGCCGGCGAAGTCCGCGCGCTCCTCGACGAGCTGGGCGTGACCGGCTGGCCGAAGACCTCCGGCGGCCGGGGCGTGCACGTCTACCTGCGCATCCAACCCCGCTGGACGTTCACCGAGGTGCGCCGGGCCACCATCGCGCTGGCCCGGGAGGTGGAGCGCCGCAACCCCGACCTGGTCACCACCGCCTGGTGGAAGGAGGAGCGCGGCACCCGGGTCTTTGTCGACTTCAACCAGATGGCACGCGACCGCACGATCGCCTGCGCGTACTCGCTGCGGGCCAACGCGCGGGCCACCGTCTCGACCCCGGTCACCTGGGACGAGCTACCCGACGTCGACCCGGACGACTTCGACCTGCGCACCGTGCCGGCCCGGCTCGCCGAGCGAGGTGATCCGCACGCCGGCATCGACGACGCACCGTGGGACATCACCCCGCTGCTGGAGTGGGCCGAGCGGGACGCCGCCGCCGGCCAGGGCGACCTGCCGTACCCGCCGGACCACCCGAAGATGCCCGGTGAACCCAAGCGGGTGCAGCCGAGCCGCGCCAAGCGCACCAGTGGCGACGAGACCGCCTGAGCGCCGAGCCACCTGTGCTCGCCGAGCGTCAGAGGCAGGACCCCGGGTCCACCGCCGTGCCGATGATCGCGAACAGCATGCGGCGGAACGTGTCGACCTCGGCCTGATTGAAGCCGGCCATCGCGTTTCGCTCCGCCTCCTCGCTGGCGTGGGCGACCCGCCCCCGTACCTCCTCGCCGGAGGTCGTGATCGCCGGAATGCGTAGCCGGCGGTCGCGGGGGTCGGCGTGGCGTACCACGAGGTTCTTCTGTTCGAGTCGATCGAGTTGGGTCATCAGCGTGGTCTTGTCGAGCCCGAGGGTCCTGGCCAGCTCGACCTGGGTCAGCCCGGGTGTCTTGTCCAGCGCGCTCAACACGATGTAGTCCCGCAGGTGCAGGCCGTGCCTCTCGGCCTGTTCACCGGTCACCACGTGCATCCGTTGGGCGGCGCGATGCAACAGCCAGGTGATCTCGGAGTCGAGCGACGGCGCTGGTCCAGCGGTCATCGCGCCGCACCCGACAACAGCGGGATTCCCTCGTAGGCGCGCCGGTCGTGGGCGGGGACGACCTGCATCAGCTCGGTCAGCGCGGCCGATCGCAGGATGCCCTGTCGCACCTGTTCGGCGTCGCTGTCGGCGAGGGCCCGTAGCAGCCAGGGGCGTTCCACCAGCCGGTGAACTCCGTCCAGTTGCCAGGTCAGGTCGCCGATGAACGCGTAGCGCTGCCCCGACGGAAGGGTCACGAACGCGACCACGGACCCCGTCGTGTGGCCGCCGGCCAACGCCAGCACCAGGGACCCGTCGCCGTGGACGTCGAAGCTCGCCGAGAAGCCGAGGTACGCGGGGCCGTCGAAGGAGTATTCGCGGATCTCGTGGCCGGGCGAGACAGCGCGGAAGACCTTTCCGTCACCGTCGCTCGCGGCGTACTCGAGCTCGCCCCTGTTCATCCAGATGGGGAGGTCGAGCGAGTCGAGGCCGCTCGCATGGTCCCAGTGCGAGTGGGTCAGGAAAACCCCGCGGAGCCTGGTGCTGTCGTAACCGCTGTCGTCGAGCTGCTCACGCACGGTCCGGGTGCTCTGGAAGGGGGCGCGGGCGAAGCGCGGCTGCATGGCGACGTGCGCGGCGACGTCGGCCCCGAAGCCGGCATCGATGAGGAAGTCGCCCTTCGGGTGCCTTACGAGGATGGCGGTGGCGGCGAACTGCCGCTTGTCACGGAACGCGCCACCGCGGAGGGCGAATGCCGCCCGCGTCTCGTAGGTGCCAGTGGGGAGTTGATGGATCGCCATGTCGGGTGGCGGTGTCGCCTCGGGAAGGGCGGCCGTCCACGGCTCGGGGGCAGGAAGGGTTCTCACGGCCCGATCGTACGACGTCAGATCGTCTGACGCCAGATGAAATTGCCCTCTCCGAAGCCTCGAGGATCGGCGCGCGTCGGTCTGGCCCGGCCGACCAGCGGAGCCCCGGTGTCGGTGCCGGCGGTTAGCCTGCCCGGCATGGCGAGCACCGAGTTGGATGAGTTGATCGTCGCGGACGCCGACGCCCTGCGCGCGTGGCTGTCGGCCAACCACGCCACGTCGCCCGGCGTCTGGCTCGCCCTGACCCGGAAGGGCGGCACTGTCACGACGGTGACCTGGCAGCAGGCGGTCGACGAGGCCCTGTGTGTGGGCTGGATCGACGGGCAGGCCCGCAAGCGGGATGAGGAGTCCTCCTGGATCCGGTTCACTCCGCGTCGGTCCCGCAGTTCGTGGTCCCAACGCAACGTCGCCAACGTGACCCGGCTGGAGGAGCAGGGGCGGATGTCGCCGGCGGGCCGCGCCGCTGTGGACGCCGCGAAGGCGGACGGGCGGTGGGCGGCCGCCTACGCCCCGCCGTCGGAGGCGGAGGTGCCTCCAGACCTGCTCGCCGCCATCGCCGCCGAGCCCGCCGCCCAGGCCATGCTCGACGTGCTCACCAAGGCCAACCGGTTCGCTCTCATCCATCGCCTCAACGCCGTCAAGCGGGCGGAGACCCGCGAGCGCAAGATCGGCGAATTCGTCGCCATGCTGGCCCGTCACGAGACGTTCTATCCCCAGAAGGCGAGGCCGGCGCCCGGGACGACGTCGTCGTGAGCGCGCGTCAACATCCCGGCAACCGATTGACTTTCGATAGGTAACGAGCGAAACTCGATGCATGGTTACGGAGCATCGAGCGGTTGCCGCTCTCAGAATTTTCCTCGTGGTGCTGTTCGGGGTCCTGGTCCTGTTTCAGACCTTCTCCCTGCCCGGACAGTTCGCCCACATGGCCGCGGAATCGCCGCAGGACGCCTACCTGCGGTGGCCGGCCACGGTCGTGGCGGTGTTCTGGGTGCTGTGCGTCCAGGTCGTCATCGTCGCGACCTGGAAGTTGCTCAGCCTGGTCAAGAGTGACCGCATCTTCACCGAAGCGTCCTTGAAATGGGTGGACGCGATCGTGTGGGCCATCGCCGCCGCGTGGGTGGTGCTCGTGGGTGTCTTCCTCTACGTGGGGTTCAACGCGGACGACCCGGGGCTGCCGCTACTGCTGTTCCTGCTGACGGTGGGCGTCAGCGTGCTGGGGCTCCTCATGGTGGTGATGCGGGCCCTGTTGCGGCAGGCGACCACCCTGCGGACCGACATGGAAGCGGTGATCTGATGCCCATCGTCGTCCGCATCGACGTGGAGTTGGCCAAGCGCAAGATGAGCGTCGGCGAGTTCGCCGAGCGCGTAGGGCTCACCCCCGCCAACGTGGCGGTGCTGAAGAACGGCCGCGCCAAGGCGGTCCGATTCAGCACCCTCGAAGCGATGTGCCGAGTGCTCGACTGCCAACCCGGAGACCTGCTGGAGTGGGTCGAGGAGGAAACCCCATGAAGTACCTCCTGACCGTCGCCGCCGTTCTCGTGGTCGCCCTCGGCGTCGCCGGAATCGTGCACGGCGAGGCCGACGACTCGCCGGGCCTTCAGCTCCTGGGCGTCGTGCTCGTCCTCGGCGCTGTGGTGTTCGGCATCCGCAACCTCCGAGGCGGCAGTTAGCCGCCCCGGCGCGCTGGCCGGCCCGAGCTGACCCCTTTCGTAATAACGATCATGTAACGGGCGCGAACCTTTCCCGGTAGGTGGCCTGTCTTGATGGTCGTCGGCCCGCCAGGGCCAGGGGAGGCGTCGGATGAAGCTGGTGTGGAGGCGGGCCCGCGAGGCGCGAGGGTTGCTGGTCGCGGCGGTGATCGCCGCCCTCGTCGCCGTCGCGTTGGTCACTGGGCTGTCCGACTACAACCGTCGGGCGGTGGACGCCGGGCAGCGGGCACTGGTCGCCGCCTCGCCCGCCGAGGAGCGCGGCCTTCTGGTCAGTGGCTCGGGTGGGCGGGACGCGGCCGAGTTCGCAACCCGGGACAAGGCGGTCCGAGCCGAGTTCGCCACCGGGTTCGGCGGCGTCCCGGTCAGTGTCACCGCCGCCCGTTACGGCACCGGCCGGGAACTGACCGGCGACCTCGGGCAGATCCCGCGTACTGCCGACGAACCGGTATTCGCGAACCTGGCCACGCTCGCCGACCTCGCCAGCCACGCGGAGCTGACCAGCGGAGCCTGGCCCACCCCCGGAGCGAACCCCGTCCAGGTGAGCCTGCCCGAGCGGGTCGCCGGCGCCCTCGGCCTGGCCGTCGGCGAACGCGTCCCGGTGCGCGACAGGGCCACCGAACGACGCGGGGAGTTGATGCTCGCCGGCACCTGGCGGCCCCGCGACCCGGCGGACGCGTACTGGCTGCTGGCCCCCGGTGTGGGGACGGGCAGCGCCGGTTCCGGCACCTCGTACGGGCCGTTCACGCTCGACCCGGCCGACTTCGCGGCCACCTTCCCGGGCTCGGTGTCGGCGTCCTGGCTGGCCCAACCGGACCTCGGCGCCGTCGACACCGCCGACCTGCCCGCCGTTCGGAAAGCCCTCACCGAGGCGGTCTCGGCCGTGCCCGAGGCCGCCCAACTGGGCAGCTCCGGGCAGACGGTGACCAAGATGCCGCAGTTGCTGGACCGGATCGGCCGCGCCGACCTGGTGGGTCGCTCGTCACTGGCCACCCCGCTGCTGCTCATCCTGGTGCTCGCCGGGTACGCGCTGGTGCTGGTCGCCGCACTGCTGCACGAGGACCGCCGCCCGCAGACCGCGCTGCTGCGCGCCCGCGGCGCCGCCCGTCGGCAGTTGGCCGGCCTGGCCGCCCGTGAGGCGACCCTCGTGGTCGCCCCGGCCGCCGTGCTCGGTCCGCTGATCGCCGGTGAGGCGTTGCGGTACATCCGACCCAGCGGGTCGGGCGACCTCTACACCGCGGGCGGCAACACCACACTGGTCTGGGCGGCGGCAGCGGCCACCGCGGCCGGCTGCCTCGTCGCCATGGTCCTTCCGTCGCTGCGTGGCGCCGGGACGTACGTCGCCGACATGGCGGCCCGATCCCGGCCCAACCGGGCCGCGAGCGTCCAACGCGCCAGCGTCGACCTGGTGCTCGTGGCGCTCGCAGTGCTCGCCTGGGTGCAGCTACGCCGGTACGCCTCCCCGCTGGCCGGCTCGGGTGGACAGCTCGGGATCGACCCGCTGCTGGTCGCCGCCCCGACGCTCGGTGTGCTGGCCGGTGCCGTGCTGGCGTTGCGGGTGCTCCCGCCGCTCACCCGGTTCGCGGAGCGGTTCGTCGACCGACGTCCCTGGACCGCCACCATGTTCGGCATGTGGCAGGCCGGCCGACGTCCCCACGCCGGCCCGGTGCTGCTGCTCGCCCTCGCCGTCGGCGGCAGCACCCTGGCCTGGTCGCTGATCAGCACCGGCGAGCGGTCCCAGGTCGAGCAGGCCGGCCACACTGTCGGCGCCGACCTCCGGGTGACCGAACGCACCGGGGGCGCCCCACCGACCCGAGCCGGTGAACTCGCCGCGCTACCGAGCGTGGACCGGGTGCTCCCGGCGTGGCGGGACGAGATCCGGGTCGGGCGGGAGAACCTGCCGGCGACAGTGATCGGTGTCGACCCGGCCAGCGCCCCGGGCCTCGTCCGGCTCGCCGACCGTCTCGGCGACGGATCGGCGTCGGAGCAGTACCAGCGCATGATCGATGAGCGCGGGGCCCCCGCCGGTGTCGAACTGCCGGCCGGGGCGCGGGCCATCACCGGCACGGTCCGTACCCCGGTGAGCAGCGCCGCCCGGTCGCTGAAGATCGAGGTGACGCTGCTGGTCACCAGCTCCAACGGGCTCGCCCTGCGGCTGCCGGCGGCCAGCGCCGACGGCGACGGCCGGGCCACCCGGTTCTCCGTACAACTTCCCGACGTGGGCGGGGCGCGGCTGCGGCTGGCCGGGTTCGAGGCCGACGGCGGGCTGGCGGCCGGCAACGCCTACCGACTTCAGTTGGACGGGTTGGGTGTGGTCAACGCCGACGGCACGTCCCGACCCGCCGAGCTGAGCGGCGGCTGGGTGCTGACGGCCCCCGGCGTGACGTCCACGCCGGTGCGGACCACCGGGGCAGGGTTCACAGCGGTCCACGCCGTGGAGGTGATTCCCGGCGGTCAGTTCGCGTACCAGCCGCCCACCCGGTTCGCTGTCGTGGCGGCCGGCGACAACAAGCCCGTGCCGGTGTTGATGACACCCGGGGTCATCAAGGCGCTGAGCCTGCGCGTCGGCGACACCGTCGACCTGACCCTCTCCGGGGCGACGCTGCCGGTGCACCTGGTCGGCGAGTTGAGCGCCGTGCCGACGACCACCACCGCGGCCGGCGTGCTGCTGGACCTGCCAGCGGCGGTCGACGTGATGATCCGGATCAGCGGCGCGGTGCGACCCGTACCGGAATGGTGGGTCGGCGCCGCCGACGCGAACGCCGCCGCCCAGGCGCTCAGCGCACTCCCGGGCGTCACAGTGCTCAACCGGGAGGCGGCCATCGAGGCGGCCGCCGAGGATCCGTACTGGCGCGGCTCGCGTACCGGCATGCTCGCCGCCGCGCTCGGCGCGGTGCTCCTCGCCCTCGTCGGCCTGATGGTGGACGTGTGGGCCACCGCCCGGCGTCGGCTCGGCGAGTTCGCGGTCCTGCACACCCTCGGTGCCACGCCCCGGCTGATGGCTCGGGCGCTGCTCGCCGAACAGACGTTCCTCGCCGGTATCGGCGTGGGCGTCGGGCTGTTGCTCGGCACCGCGGTCGGCGCGACGATGGCCCCACTGGTCATCCTCACCCCGGCCGCCGGCCGGCCGACACCCCCGGCGGCGTTCGTGCTGCCCTGGGTGCCAATCGGCCTGACCGCGGTCGGTCTGCTGCTGGCGGCGCTCGCCTTCAGCGCGTTCATCGCCACCGGCATCCGTCAGCGGGTGGCGGCGGTGCAGCTGCGAATCGGGGGAGAACGATGAGCGTCGGGGCGGCCGTCCGGCGGGTCCGGGCGTACGGGGGGCAGTTCCTGCTGCTGGCGGTGCTGACCCTGGTGGTCACGCTGCTGATCAGTGGAGTGCCCCGGCTGGTCAACCGGCTCGCCGAACAGGGGCTGCGAGCACAACTCAACAGCGAGCCGGCCGCCCGCCGGGACATCTCGTACACCACCAGCCTTGAACCCGCGACGTCGCGGCGGACGGCGATGGGCGACGCCGCCGAACGGTTCGACGCCCTGGCCGCGGAGATGCCACCGCAGGTGCGCTCGGCGGTGACCGAGCGGTGGTACAGCGTCGAGACCGCAGAGGCCCGCGTGGTCGGGCCGGACCTGGCGGCCCGCAACCTGCTGGTCGACATGGGCCTGCGGGCCATGCCCGACATCCAGAAGGCGAGCACCCTCGTCGAGGGGGCGTGGCCGAGCGAGACGTACGTTCCCGACCGTCCGATCGAGGTGGCGCTCGACGTCGACGTGGCCCGCAAGCTCAACCTGCGCGCCGGCAGCCAACTGCGCATCGGCAGAACCGATGACAAGGGCAGACTCATCAACGGTGACCCGCTGGTGGTGACCGGGCTGTTCCGCCCCGTCGACCGCGCGAACGGCATCTGGGACGGGCTCCCACAGCTACTGCGGATCATCGAACCGCAGGGTGATGGGCAGCCGTTCGTCATCGTCGGCGTCGTCGCGCAGTCGCCTCTCAACAAGCGGGCCGCGGAGGGCTGGGCGATCCAGTCCAACTGGCGGTACCGACTGGGCGTCGACCGGATCGACGCACGCGAGCTGGACAAGATGATCGACGGCCTGCAGGTGATGCAGCGCAACCAGCCGACGGGGCTCACCCTGGCCCAGGGCGCCGACGTTCCGCTGCGCGCGTTCGCCGCCCAGATCGACGCCGTCCGCACACTGCTCGCGGTGATCGCGGCCGGCGTCCTGGCCACCCTGGCGGGGCTCATCGTGCTCGCGGCCAGTCTCGCCACCAGACGACGTCGCTCGGAGTTCGCGCTGTTGCGCGCCCGTGGCGGCGGGGCCACCGCCGGCGCCCGGCGCAGCCTCGCCGAGTCGGTGCTGGTGGTGCCGGTCGCCGCCGTGCTGGGCTGGTGGCTGGGCACCCTGTTCCCCGGTGCCCCGGATCCGACCACGCCGTACGTCATCGGCGTGACCGTGCTGGTCACGCTGGCACTGCCGTTGGCGACGCTGGCCGTACCGGCCGGCGGAGCGGCTCGCCGGGACCTGATCCGGGTGCGCCCGTCGGCCCGTCGGCTCACCGTCGAGGTCTCCCTGCTGCTCCTGGCCGGGCTCGCCGCGGTGCTGCTGCGTCGGCGTGGCCTGACCCTCGGCGAGGTGGACCCGCTGCTCGTGTCGGTGCCGGTGCTCCTCGCGATCGCGGCGGCGGTGCTGGCGCTGCGCGCGTACCCCTGGCCGTTGTTGCTGGTCAGCCGGCTTGCCGCGCGGACCCGGGGCAGCGTGGCCTTCCTCGGCACGGCCCGCGCCGGCCGCGCTGCGGTCGCCGCCCCGCTGGTCGTTGTGGTGCTGGCCATCGGCACCGCGGCGTTCTGCGCGGTAGTGGCCGCCGGCGTCGACGCGAGCAGGGAACGGGCCGCCGCGCAGATCGTGCCCGCCGACGCGGTGATCCGCGGGGAGCGCTTCGCACCCGACACCATCGACGAGCTGGGCCGCCTGCCGGGGGTCCGGGCCGTCACCCGGGTGCTGTACGAGGACGATGAGCGGTTCGCGTCCGACGAGGTCGGCACCGACGCCTTCATCGGGCAGACGGACGTGCTGCTCATCGACGGGTCGGGGTTGGACAAGGTGGCCCACGACTCACAGGTGGACCTGTCGATTCCGGCCGCGCTGCGCACCGCCGCGCCCGGCCCGGGTCCGCTGCCGGCGATCGTCTCACCGGCGGTCGCCGCCGACCTGGCCAAGGCCGGGCTGGACGACTCGGCCTTCATCTCGGTGCAGGGCCAGCGGTACGAGTTCCGGGTGGCCGGCACCGCTGACGGTTTCCCGATGCTGGCGGCGGACGCCAGCCGGTTCGTGGTCCTGCCCTGGCAGGCCCTGCCGACGCGTACCACCACACCCGTGCCGACCAGCCTGCTGATCGCCGGGGACTCGCTGGACGCCGAGGCGCTGCGCGTCGCCGGCGACCAGGGGCAGGAGCGCTACCAGCGGGACGGCACCGTCACCGGCCGGGAACGGATGATCGGGGTCACCGTCGACACCCGGGCGGACGTCCGCCGGGACCTTGGCGAGGGCGGGGCGAACGGTGTGCTGGCCTTCGGGTTCGTGGCCGGCGCCGGCGGCGGCACAGTGCTCGGGCTGCTGGCCATCGCGTTCACCGTGTTGGCCGGCGCGCGCGCCCGGGGCCAGGTGCTGTCCCGACTGCGCACCCTCGGCCTTTCCCGCCGGCAGTGGCGAGGGCTGCTGCTTGTCGAGTTGACCCCGCTGGTGGCGGTGTCGGTGCTGACCGGCGCGCTGGTCGGTGCGGTACTGCCCCTACTGCTCAACCCGGTGCTCGGCCTGTCCGCGTTCACCAGTGGTGTGCCCGTCCGGGTGGCTTTCGAGCCCACCCTGGTCGCCGCGGTGCTCGCGCTCGGGGCGGTCGCCCTCGGCTTCGCGGTCGCCGTCGAGGCCCTGAACAACCGCCGGTTGCGCCTCGGAGAGGTGCTTCGGCTCGGAGAGGAGAGCTGAGATGACTGCTACCGCCCAGACTCCACTGGTGCCTGACCTGGCCGCCCTGCAACAGCGGGCAGCGCTTCGCGCTGCCGAGCGGGCCGGCGGGCAGGACCGCCTACGCGGGCACATCGTCTGCGACGGCCTGGTGCGCATCTTCAAGACCGAGGGGGTGGAGGTGGTCGCCCTGCAGGGGCTCGACCTGGTCATCGACCGGGGCGAGCTGGTGGCGATCGTCGGTGCCTCCGGCTCGGGCAAGTCGACACTGCTCAACATCCTCTCCGGCCTGGACACTCCGACCGCCGGTATCGCCAGGGTGGCCGACTACGACCTGCTCTCGCTCTCCGCCAAACGGCGGCTGAGCTACCGCCGGCAGTTGGTCGGGTTCGTCTGGCAGCAGACCGGACGCAACCTGCTGCCGTACCTCAACGCGCTGGAGAACGTCGAGCTGCCGATGCAGTTGGCCGGCAAGCGCAGCGGCAAGGCCCGCCGGGAGCGGGCCCGGGAACTGCTCGACCTGGTTGGTGTGGGCTACTGCGCGGACCGGCGCCCCGGGCAGCTCAGCGGTGGTGAACAGCAGCGGGTCGCGGTGGCGGTGGCGGTGGCCAACGACCCGGAGGTGCTCTTCGCCGACGAGCCGACCGGTGAGCTGGACGAGGCGACCGGCGCGGAGGTCTTCGCGGCGTTGCGCACCATCAACGCGGAACTGGGCGTGACCATCGTGGTCGTCACCCACGACCACGCCGTGGCCACGCAGGTCCGCCGGACCGTCGCGATCCGCGACGGCCGGACCGCATCCGAGGTACGCCGGACCGCGCGGATCGACGCGGACGGCAACACGGAGCTGGTCAGCGAGGAGTACGCGGTGCTGGACCGCAACGGTCGGATGCAACTGCCGGCGGCGTTCGTCGACGCGCTCTCGCTGAAGGAGCGGGTCCGGCTCGACCTGGAGCCGGACCATGTGCAGGTACGGCCCGGCGACCGGGCCTCGAACGAGCGGGGGGCGCGGGCATGAGCCGGCAGAACATGATGGTGACCGGCGCGGCCGGGTTCGCCGGTACGCCAGCGACGCACTCCGACGAGGTGGTCCGGGTCAGTGGGGTCAGCCGGACCTTCGGCCGCGGTGAGCACGCCGTGCACGCCGTGCGGGACGTGTCGTTCACGGCCAACCGGGGCGAGTTGGTCGCCATCCGAGGTCGGTCCGGGGCCGGCAAGACCACGCTGCTGAACCTGATCGGCGGGTTGGACCGGCCGGACAGCGGCCAGGTGGTGGTTGCCGGGCACGAGGTGACCTCGGCCGGGGAGGCGGAGCTGCTGCGGCTGCGCCGGGGCACCGTCGGGTTCGTGTTCCAGACCTTCGGACTGGTGCCGATCCTCTCGGCTGCCGAGAACGTGGGCGTGCCGTTGCGGCTGGCGCAGGTGCCGGCCGCGGAGCGGGAGGAGCGCGTCGCGGTACTGCTGGAACTGGTCGGCCTGGGCGGGCACGCCGCGCAGCGCCCGTACGAGCTCTCCGGCGGGCAGCAGCAGCGGGTCGCTGTGGCCCGTGCGTTGGCCAACGAGCCGGACCTGCTCATCGCCGACGAGCCCACCGGTCAGCTCGACTCGGAGACCGGCCGATCCATCATGGACCTGCTGCGCGCTGTGGTGCACGCCCGCGGCATGACGGCGCTGGTGGCCACGCACGACCCGGCCCTGATCGACCTCGCCGACCGGGTGCTCGTCCTGCGCGACGGCCGTGTGGTCGACGGCTGACGCTGCCGGGTAGTGGCCGGACGTTGGCCCACGCCGTCGCTGTGCGGTGCTTTGCCGCTCGCTGTGGAGCTGATGTCGTAAACGAATCGCCGACTGTGACTCGTCTACGACATCAGCTCCACAGCGTTTGTACTGACAGCGGGAGTTCCGCTACCGCGTCTGGCCATGGCCGGGCCGGCCGTCGTGGGGTCGGTCGGTGCGTTTCCGGCCGTCGGGGAGGGACCCGGCGAGCGGGATCAGCAGGTGGCAGCGAACGTAACCCGGTCGGGGCTACTCCCACTGCCCAGCGTCGGTGAACGTGACGCCGGTTCAGAGCGCGAGCTTCATGCCCTCGTGGCTGGCGACGAAGCCGAGGCCCAGGTAGAAGCGGGCCGCGTCCGCGCGGGTCTTGTCTGTGGTGAGCTGCACCAGCGCGCAGCCACGCTCGCGAGCCTGGTCGATGGCCCAGATCATCAGCTGTCGGCCCAGCCCCTGACCCCGCCGATCGGAGCGCACCCGGACCGACTCGATCAGCGACCGCTCGGCGCCGTGCCGACCGAGGCCGGGGATGTAGGTGATCTGGAGGCAGCCGACGAGGTCGCCGCCCTGCTCGGCGACGATCAGTGCGTTGCGCGGGTCGGCGGTGATGTCCGCGAACGCTCGCTCGTACGCCTCGTCGACCTCGGTGAAGTCGCGGGCCTTGCCCAGGACGTCGTCGGCGAGCAGGGCGATGACGGCGGGCAGGTCGGCCCGGACCGCCACTCGGAAGATCACGTCACTCATCCGGTGAGAATCTCATAGTGACAGGGCTGCGAATGGGTCTGTAGAGGCCGCTCAATTTCTGTCGATTCGCCATCCTTCGATCCACCGCATCGCACTTATTTCACCGTTGTGGGGTGGCTTGCGACGTAACCCGACGGCCATACGGTGAAGCCCATTAATGGAATGTATTGATCGTTGTGGCCCATGGCGTCGTGGCCGAACCCTCTGTAGCGTGTGCCGCACATTCGTTGATCACTTTGCCTCACGGGGGTTTGGCAGTGCCGTCAACTAGTTCTGCCTGGCGTATGTCCACTGTGGCTTGTGTGCTGCTGGCGTCGACGCTTCAAGTGGTCTGGCCGCCCGATCGCGCCGCCGCGGAGCAGGTGGATTCCTGCGCGGTCAGGGTGTTGCCGACGGCCGAGTCGGAGCGCGCGGCTCAGGCCTTGGCGACGTCGTGTGACGCGTCCGTCGAGGTGCTCGCGGCGGCAACGGAGACGACCAAGGTCTTCGCCCAGCCGTCCGGTGACTTCACCTTCGAGTCGTGGGCCGAGCCGCGTTGGACCAAGCGGAACGGGTCCTGGCGGCAGATCGACACGATGCTGGCGGTGGGAGCCGACGGCCTCGTGCGCCCGGTCGCGTCGACGGCCGACGTGGTGTTCTCAACCGGCGGGGCGGGCGCGTTCGCCACCATGACCGGCGCCGGCGCCACCTTCTCGCTCGGCTGGCCGAGTCCACTTCCGTCGGGTGTCATCGACCGGGACACGATCACCTACCCCAATGTCCTGCCCGACGTCGATCTGGTCGTCCGCGCCGAGAAGTCGGGATTCTCCCACCTGCTCGTGGTCAAGACCGCAGCCGCAGCCAAGAACCCGGCGGTTCGTGAGACGCGGTACGTCGTGGGCGGCTCCGCTGATGTGGCAAGCGGGAGCGGGGGAGTCGTCATCTCCGGGCCCGACGGCGTGCTGGCCGCCGCGCCGCCGGCGCTGGCCTGGGATTCGGCTCTGTCGCCCGTGGCGTCGGGGGCTCGACGTTCGGGGCTCGGTTCGTCGAGCGGTGCGCATTCGCCGAACGCGCGCTCCAGCGTCCGCGGCCCGGCCGAGACCGCTGCTGTCACTCCGGTCTCGGTACGAGTCAAAGACACGACGATGACGGTGGCCGCAGCTCCAGAAATGCTGGCCAGTGACCACTTCCCGATCTTCATCGACCCTACCTACGACAAGAAGCCGTCTCGGTGGGCACCGGTGAACGACTCGAACGCCGGCACGGCGTGGACCTCCGGATCGACCTGGCCCCGGGAGGTCGCTCGGGTCGGGTCCAACTGGGACAGTCACTCCGACATCTGGCGGTCGCACTTCCAGTTCGACACCACGGCTCTCGCCGGCAAGCGACTCACCGGGACGCCGAGCGTCGACGCGTACGCCGTGCACTCGGGCGACTGCGCCGGCGAGTCGGTCGGCATCTGGCAGACGGGAAACCTGTCCAGCTACACCAACAGTTGGAACGGGATGGCGAGCCGTTGGATGCACGGCGGCGCCCTGCAGACAAAGTTGATCAAAGCCAACTGCGGCCAGTCGGCCAACTGGGTGGCGTTCAACGCGGCTGCGATCAGGGAGAAGATCCAGGACAACGCCGACGACGGACTAGCGGCGATGACGTTCGGTTTGCGGATGGGCACCGAGAGCGGCGGTCGCTGGGCGAAGTTCGACCCGAGCAACGTGAAGCTGGTCGTGACCTATCAGCACAAGCCGACATCTCCGGTTGCGATTCGTACGGCTCCGGGTGGTACCTGCAACAAGACGTCTCCGGGTCCGTGGGTCAACGTCGCCACCCCGACGCTGTACGGCAAGGCCAGCGACGCTGACGGCACGGTGAAGGTCGTGTTCGACCTGAACGGCCCGACGAGCCCGGCGGAGTACACCTCCGCGTGGACCAACTCGGGCGTGGAGCGCGGTTGGACGGCTCCCACGCTCGCCGAGGGCAACTACAACTGGCGGATGCGCGGCACGGACGGCACAGACGCCACCGGTTGGACCGGCGCCTGCTATTTCCGGGTGGACCGGACCGGGCCCACCACCCCGGTGGTCACCCGCACCTCGGGAACCCCGGTCGTCGGGCAACCGGTGACGCTCAGCTTCACCTCGTCCGACGCGCGGTCCGGGATGAAGCAGTTCGCCTACGGCATTGGTGTCGACGCAAAGCAGACGTTCAAGGCGTCGACGGGCACGACGTCCATCACGTTCACCCCGGAGGCCGGCCGCACCGTCGTGTACGTGTGGGCGCAGGACAACGCTGGAAACTACTCCGCACGGGCTGCTTTCAACTTCTTCACCGGCCGGATCACCGAGGCGCAGTCCCAGGGCGCTTGGCGGCTCGACGGGGATGGGCTCGACGACTCCGGCCAGGGTCGTGACCTGGTGCTCGGCAGCGGGGTCGGCTACGGGCCAGATCGGAAGGCAAACTCGACCGCCGCGTTGACGTTCAACGGCACGGGCTGTGCGGAGACGTCGCCAACGGTCCGCACCGACGCCGAATTCACGATTGCAGGTTGGGCGAAGCTCACCGACAAGTCCGACAACCGTGCTCTCGTCACACAGGTTGGATCGGTCCGACCGTCGGTCTACCTCCAGTATCACCGGGACAACGACCGGTGGGAGTTGATGTTGACCAGTGCCGACGTCCAGGAGCCGTCCTACGCCTGGATTCTGGCCTCTGCCCCTGCCCCACTCGGTCAGTGGCAGCATGTCGCGGCGACCGTGGATCCGGTCGCCAGGGTGATGCGGCTCTACCTCAACGGCCAACTGTCCGCCGAGAGTGCTATTCCCTTCACACCATGGAACGCTCAAGGCCGGCTCCTGATTGGCTGCGCAGGTGGTGCCGCATCTTCCTGGTTCCCTATGCACGGTTCTATAGACCACGTTGGCGTATGGCAGGGCCTCCTCTCGGAGGGGCAGATCGCGAGGGTTGCTACCGAGCTGCCCGCAGGTCTGGTGGGCGACTGGAAGATGCGCGGCAATGGCGTCGAGGCCATCGGCCGCTCGTCGGACATCGCTGTGCCCGAGGACGCCCGCTGGGCCGATGACCAGTACGGGCGCGTCGACTCGGCGATGCAGTTCGATGGCAATCAGTGCGTCACCGCGGCAGGTCCGGTTGTCCGCACCGATGAATCCTTCAGCGTTGCCGCTTGGGTGAACGTGACGGCCCTCGGCACTGCGAACCAGACGTTCCTCGGGCAGAACGGCAACCGTGTGAGCGGTTGGTACCTGGGCGTACGCCAGTCGGCCGGTGTCCCTTACTGGGCGCTCATGATGAAGTCCGCCGACGACGAGAATTCGAACTCCCAGTGGACCGGTAGCGGCACGGCGATAACCAACGACGTGGGCCGGTGGACACACGTGACAGCTGTGTACGACGCTGCGGCGAGCCGGATGAGTCTCTACGTCAACGGGAAGCCGGTCTCGTCTATCACGAGGACGGCAACTCCCTGGCAGGCCAACGGGCCGATGACCGTAGGGTGCGCCCGCTATGCGGGTGTGCTCGGTGACCACCTCACGGGCTCTGTTTCCGGAATTCGTGTCTGGCGGGGCGCCCTCGCCGCCAGCGAGGTAGCGGCGGTACACGGCGGTAACCCGGCGGTGAAGCTGGAGGGGATGTGGCCCCTGGACGGTCCGGCCAGCGACACGCCCACCTACCTGACCGACTGGTCCGGCAACGGCCGGGACCTGAGCATCACCGGCCCGTACGCGTGGACCCGCGATCGCGGTTTTGGTCGGGACGGAGCGCTCGGGCTCGAACTGGCCGAAGGCTCCTGCGCGGAAACGTCCGGACCGACGGTTCGCACGGACGCCTCGTTCACTGTTTCGGCATGGGTTGTGCTGGACCAGACGACCGGCCATCACTCGGTCGTCACGCAGATCGCCACCGCCGCTCCCGGCTTCTTCTTCGGATACAACCCGGGGCCCGACCGCTGGCACTTCGGGATGCCCTCCGCGTCCGGTGGGACTCCTACCTGGCACATCGCCGAATCGCAGCAGGCCCCGGAGCTCGGTAAGTGGACCCACCTGGCCGGCGTCTACGACCTGGCGAAGGGCAAGGTCCGTCTGTACGTCGACGGCGTGCTGCAGGACGAACAGGATGGCCCCTCCTCGCCCTGGATGGCGAGTGGTCCCACCCTCGTCGGATGTAACGGAAATGTGAGTGGGACGCGGATGTCTCGGCTGGGCGGCGTCGTCGACGATGTTCGGCTCTGGACCTCCACAGTCGATCCGGACCGGATCGCTGATCTCGCAGCTGGCTGACCATCTCGGGGTGAGGGTGCGGCGGGACGCCGCGGGCCTCGCCGCACCTACCAACCTCCCTTTCCTCCTCTCACCCGTCAGGAAGAGGCCATGTCGCGTACCCCCGCTCTCCTTTCCCGCCCCCGACGGTTAATCGCCCTGAGCAGCATCGCGGTGCTGGTGGCGTCGACTCTCACAGTGCCCCAAGCCGCTCAGGCATCCCAGGTGCCTTCCGGCGACCGCGCCGTCAAGGCGACCAAGGCGGAATCCGTCCGCCGGGTGCCGGTCGACCGGACCCCGCTTCCGGACGACGGCGGCAGGTGGGCGGGGCCGAAGCACGCGACCTGGCCGAAGGCGGGAGGGGCCACGCTGGCGGTCGCCGAGACGCGGCGAGAGCGGCAGCTCGATGGCGATCGGCAGTCGGCGTCGGCGGTGCGAGGGCTCGCCGGTGGCCTGCCGGTGACGGCCTCGGCCGTCACCGGCAAGCGTGTCCCCACCCAGGCGCGCGTGGAACTCCTGAACGAGCAGCACTCCCGCCGACTCGGGGTCAGCGGCCCGGTGGTAGTGGTGAACGGCGACGCCGGGACGGTCGACGCGGCCTTCGACTATACCGGGATCCGGCAGCTCTACGGCGCGGGTTGGGGTGAGCGGCTGACCCTCAAACGGCTGCCGGCCTGCGCGGCGAAGACCCCGCAGCGGTCGGAGTGCCAGGAGACCGATCGGGTCGACGCGACCAACGACCCGGCCACCAGCACGTTGTCGACCACTGTCGACCTCTCCGGTGCGGCGCCGATGGTCTTCGCCATCACCGCCGAGGAGTCCTCCGAGGAGGGCGACTACAAGGCTACCGACCTGAAGGCGTCGGGATCCTGGACTGCGGGAGACAGCTCCGGAGCGTTCTCCTACTCGAACCCGCTGCGCCTGCCGCCGGCGGAGGGTCCGCTGCCGGAGATGTCGTTGGACTACTCGTCACAGGTGGTCGACGGGCGGATGGCCGGCGCCAACAATCAGGCGTCGTGGGTCGGCGACGGGTGGGACTACGCGCCGGGCTTCATCGAGCGTACCTACGCCACCTGCACGGACGACCGCGACGCCGTCGCCGGCAAGGATCCGAACAACAAGGACAAGAAGACCAACGACCAGTGCTGGAAGGGTGACTCGCCGAACGTCACGGTCTCGCTCAACGGCGCCAACACGTCCCTGATCAAGGATGACGCCACGGGCGTCTGGCGGGCCCAGAGCGACAGCAACTGGCGGATCCAGTTGGACGGCAGTCCGGCGACGTCGGGTAACGCCACGACCGAGCGGTGGACGGTCACCACGCCCGACGGCACCCGCTACTTCTTCGCGGGCGAGGCCGCCGCGACCGACTCGCGGTGGACGATCCCCGTCTTCGGCAACCACTCCAACGAGGAGTGCCACGCCACCGCCTTCAAGGACTCGTCCTGCAAGCAGGCGTGGCGCTGGATGCTCGACAAGACCGTGGACGTGCACGGCAACACGGTCCGCTACTACTACCAGGGCGAGACCGGTCACTACGGCGCCGCTGACGACAAGGACAACCGGCAGTCGTTCACCCGGGGCGGATACCTGACGCGGATCGACTACGGGCTGCACGCCAACCATTCGAGCGTCGCGGCCACCGGGCGGGTGGTGTTCAGCGTCGCCGACCGGTGCCTGGTGACCGAGTGCCACAAGGATGGCAAGCCGGTCAAGGCGAACTGGCCGGACGTGCCGTGGGACAAGGAATGCGACGCGGCGCCCTGCACCGACAAGCTGGCACCGGTCTTCTTCAGCACCAAGCGACTCACGAAGATCACCACCCAGGTACGTGACGGCAGTGCCTTCCCCGACGTCGAGTCGTGGAGCCTGGGCCATGAGTTCAAGGCACCGAAGGTGGCCGGTTCGGCGTCGTTGTGGCTCAAGGAGATCGTGCACGCCGGGCACGTTGGTGGCACGGTCACCGACCCGCCGGTGCGGTTCACCGGTGTGGAGATGGTCAACCGCGCCAATGTTCTGGCTGGGGCGCCCCTGTTCTCTCGGTGGCGGATCCAGAACATCCGCACCGAGTCGGGTGCCGACATCCACGTCACCTACTCCGACGCTGACTGCGACCTGAACGACCTGCCGGGCTCACCGGAGACCAACTCACGGCTCTGTTACCCCGTGTACTGGACCCCGGATGGCTACACGGATCCGAA
>NZ_JBEZGJ010000137.1:0-20017 GCF_040649965.1 Micromonospora sp. NPDC048843 | reverse complement strand
CCGGCCGGCGGGCGCCGGCCGGACCGCAGGGCTCAGTCCCGCTCGGGCGCGCTGATCTCGCGCAGTTGACCGTCGGCCAACCGCAACCAACGCTGCACGCCGATCTCGGCGAGGAACCGTTCGTCGTGGCTGACCACCACGAACGCCCCCTGGTACGCCGACAGCGCGCTCTCCAACTGACCCACGCTGACCAGGTCCAGGTTGTTCGTCGGCTCGTCGAGCAGCAGCAGTTGCGGCGCCGGTTCGGCGCAGAGCACACAGGCGAGGGTGGCCCGCAGCCGTTCACCGCCGGAGAGCACCCCGACCGGCAGGTTCACCCGGGCGCCCCGGAACAGGAACCGGGCGAGCAGGTTCATCCGCTTGGCGTCCGGCAGGCTCGGCGCGTACGCGGCGAAGTTCTCCGCCACCGTGCGGTCGAGGTCCAGCAGGTCCAGCCGCTGCGACAGGTACGCGATCCGTCCCTCGCCGCGCTTCAGCTCGCCGCCGGACGGTTGCAGGTCGCCGTTGACAAGGCGCAGCAGGGTCGACTTGCCGACGCCGTTCGCCCCGGTCAGCGCGATCCGTTCCGGCCCCCGGATCACCAGGTCGGCGCCGTCGCCGCCGAACAGCTCCCGGTCGTCGAAGCGGGCCCGCATCCCGTGGCCGGAGAAGACCGTGCGCCCGCCCGGGACTGTGGTGTCGGGCAGGTCCACGACGATCCGGTCCTCGTCGCGTACCGCCCGGCCGGCCTCGTCGAGTCGGGCCTTGGCCTGACCGAGCCGGCCGGCGTGTGTCTCCTGCGCCTTGCCCGCCGACTCCTGCGCGCTGCGCTTGAGCCCACCGGCGACGATCCGGGCCAGGCCGGCGTTCTTCAGGTTCTTGGAGGCGTTGCTGGCCCGCCGGTCGGCCCGCTCCCGGGCCTGCTGCATCTCCCGCTTCTCCCGCTTGACCTCCTGCTCGGCGTTGCGCAGGTTGCTCTCGGCCACCTCCCGCGCCGCCTGCACGGCCTCGGTGTACGCGGTGAAGTTGCCTCCGTACCAGCGGATCTCGCCCTGGTCCAGCTCGGCGATGCGGTCCATCCGGTCGAGCAGTTCCCGGTCGTGGCTGACCAGCAGCAGGCACCCGGACCACTCGGTGAGGACGTCGTAGAGCTTGTGTCGGGCCTCCAGGTCCAGGTTGTTCGTCGGCTCGTCGAGCAGCAGCACGTCCGGGCGGCGCAGCAGTTGCGCCGCCAGGCCGAGGGAGACCACCTGGCCGCCGCTGAGGGTGTGCAGCCGGCGGTCGAGCGACAGCTCACCCAGGCCGAGCCGGTCCAGCTCGGAGCGGGTGCGCTCCTCGATGTCCCAGTCGTCGCCGATGGTGGCGAAGTGCTCCTCGCTGGCGTCGCCGGCCTCGATGGCGTGCAGCGCCGCGATCCGCTCGGCCACCCCCAGCACCTGCGCCACGCTCAGGTCACCGACCAGCGGCAGCGTCTGCGGGAGGTAGCCGAGCACACCGTCGACGGTGACGCTGCCGCCGCTGGGCGGCAGCTCCCCGGCGATCAGCCGCAGCAGGGTGCTCTTGCCGGCGCCGTTGGGCGCGACCAGGCCGGTGCGACCGCCGGGGACGGTGAAGGACAGCTCCGAGAAGACCGGGGTGTCGTCCGGCCAGGAGAAGGACAGGTTCGAGCAGACAATGAACGCATCAGACATGCGAGTGACCTCAAAGGGTGGGGTGGGCGTGCCTCAGCCGCCCGACGACAACGGGAACCGGTGGAACGACAAATGGCCACGGCGGCTGCGCCTACGCGCGCCGAACCGGTGGCCGAACATGTCCGGTCTCACCCGGAGATGTCGTCGTCACCCGCCATGTCTGGTCTCCCTGGTCGTATCGCTAACCCAGCCCGATGAGTCTAACAACGGATCTCCGCCCCGCCACCGCGTTCCGGTCAGCTCTCCGATCGTGGCACCTCGCGGCCGGTGTCGGGGCGGAGTTACGCCCCGCTCAGCGGGGGCGGTACTCGACCTCGGGGCGGCCGGGGGTGCCGTAGCGGGGCGTGCGGGCGGCCCGGTCGACGGTGACCAGATACTCCAGGTAGCGGCGGGCGGTCACCCGGGAGATGCCGGTCAGCGCGCTCACCTCGGTCGCGGACAGCCCGACCTCTGCGCGGGTGCCGTCGGTGAGTGCGGCGCGTACCCGATCGAGGGTCTGCGCGTCGAGCCCCTTGGGCAGGCTGTGCCCGGCGGTGCCGCGCAGAGTGGCGAACATCTGGTCCACCTCGTGCTGGGCGGCGACCTCGCCGTCGGCGAGCGCCTGGGCGCGGTAGTCGGCGTAGCGCTCCAGCTTGTCGCGGAACGCGGCGAACGTGAACGGCTTGAGCAGGTAGTGGGTCACCCCGAGAGACACCGCGGTACGCACCACCGCCAGGTCCCGCGCGGACGTCACGGCGAGCACGTCGACGTTGCTGCCGGCCGCGCGCAGCGCCCGGCAGACGTCCAGGCCGTGCAGGTCGGGCAGCCGAAAATCAAGGAGTACGAGGTCCACGTCGCCGCCGTCGTTGGCGCGCAGGGCCGCCATCGCCGCCCGCGCGGTGTGCGCCACCCCGACCACCACGAAACCGGGAACCCGTTCGGTGTACGCGCTGTGCGCCTCTGCCAGCAGCGGCTCGTCCTCGACGACCAACACCCGGATGGCGGTCATGACCGCTCGATCCTGCCCCGCAGCCGGACGGTGAACAGGCTGCCGCCGTCGTCGGAGCGACCGACCTCGGCGCTACCGCCGTGCCGGCGTACCACCTGGCCGACCAGCGCCAGGCCGAGGCCCCGGCCGGTGCTCTTCGTGGACCAGCCGCGCCGGAACGCGTCGGCGACCCGCTCCGGCGCCAGACCGGGGCCGCTGTCGGCCACCCGGACCACCAGCTCGTCGTCGGTCGCGCCGACGAAGACCCGCACCCGGCGTGGCGTCGGCGTACCGGCCACCGCCTCCAGGGCGTTGTCGACCAGGTTGCCGACCACTGTGAGCAGGTCACCGGTCGGCAGCGGACTGTCGTCGAGGCGGCAGTCCGGCTCGATGACCAGATCCACTCCGCGCTCGCCGGCCTGTGCGGACTTGCCGAGCAGCAGAGCGGCCAACGCCGGCTCGGTCACCGCGCCGACCACCCGGTCGGTCAGCTGTTGGGCGAGGGCCAGGTCCCGGGTGCCGAGCCGGACGGCCTCGTCGGCGCGGCCCAACTCGACAAGGGTCAGCACCGTGTGCAGCCGGTTGGCCGACTCGTGGGTCTGCGCCTGCAACGCCTCGGTCAACGCGCGCACCGAATCCAGCTCGCTGGCAAGGGTGCGCAGCTCGGTCTGGTCGCGCAGGGTCAGCACGGTGCCGAGCACCGCGCCCTCGAAGCGGGTGGTCCGCTGGTTGGCGACGAGCACCCGGTCACCGGCGACGATCGGCTCGTCGCGGGCGTCGCGCCCGGAGTCGAGCAACTCGGCCGCCGCGGGCGGCAGGTCGATCCCGGCCACCGGCTGGTCGATCACCGGCGCGTCCGCGTCGAGCCCCAACAGCCGGCGGCCCTCGTCGTTCACCAGCGCCACTCGACGATCGGTGGTCAGCACGACGAGACCTTCGCGCACCGAGTGCAGAACGGCGTCGTAGTACTCGTACATCCGGGTCATCTGGGCCGGCCCCAAACCGTGCGTCTGGCGACGGAGCCGGCGGCTGAGCAGCCAGGAGCCCGTCGCGGCGAGCGCCAGAGCCGGCGCGACCACACCGAAGAGCACCGGCAACTGGCCGAGCAGCTTCTTGTCGATCTCGCGGGTGGTGATGCCCACCGAGACCAGACCGACGAGGCGTCGCTGCTCGTCGTACACCGGAACGACAGCGCGCACCGACTCGCCCAGCGTCCCGACGTTGGTGGTGGTGAACGCGCGGCCCGCCAGGGCGGGCCCGATCTCACCGACGAACGGCTCGCCGATCCGGTCCTGGGTCGGGTGCGAGAAACGGGTGCGGTCGGGAGCCATCACCACCACGAAGTCGGTGCCCGTGGCCTGCCGGGTCGATTCGGCGTACGGCTGGAGAACCCTGGCGGGGTCGGCGGTCGTGAGGGCCGCGCGGACGTCGGGGGATCCGGCCACTGTCTGCGCCACCGCGAGCACCTCCTCCTGCGCGGCCTGGCGGGAGTCGCTGCGGGCCAGCCAGACGGCGCCCGCCGCGCCGGCCAGCACGAGCAGCGTCACCACCATCGCCTGGAGGGCGAAGAGTTGCCCCGCGATGCTCCACTGGCGTCGGGCCACCTTCACCACCTCCCTCGCCGCGCCACCGCTTCTGCCATCGCGGTGAACAGAATGACCGCAAGGCTGTCAACGGGTGAGACGCGCTTCACATTGTCGACATGGACACCACCGCATCCGCCACCACCCCGGCACCGGCGGTCCGCCGGGACCGTACCCGTTACCTGTATCTGGCCGTCATCGTGGCCGTGGCCGCCGGCATCGTGGTCGGCCTGGTCGCCCCCGATTTCGGCAAGGAACTCAAGCCGATCGGCACCGGCTTCGTCAACCTGATCAAGATGATGATCAGCCCGGTCATCTTCTGCACCATCGTGCTCGGCGTCGGCTCGGTCCGGCAGGCCGCGAAGGTCGGCAAGGTCGGCGGCCTGGCCCTCGGCTACTTCCTGACCATGTCGACAGTCGCGCTCGCCATCGGCCTGGTCGTCGGCAACCTCATCCACCCCGGCTCGGGCCTGAACCTCGGCCCGGACCTCGTCGGCTCCGGCAAGGCCGCCGCCGGCGACGAGGCCGCCGGAACTGCCGACTTCCTGCTCGGAATCATCCCGACGACGCTGCTCTCCTCGCTCACCGAGGGCAAGGTGCTCCAGACGTTGCTGGTCGCCCTGCTGGTCGGCTTCGCCGTGCAGGCCATGGGCCGGCGGGGTGAGCCGGTGCTCAGCGCCATCACCGTCATCCAGCGGGTCGTCTTCAAGGTCCTCGCCATGATCATGTGGCTGGCGCCGATCGGCGCGTTCGGCGCGATGGCCGCCGTGGTCGGCGCGACCGGCGTGGACGCCCTCAAGAGCCTCGCCCAGATCATGGTGGGCTTCTACGCCACCTGTCTGATCTTCGTGCTGGTGTTCCTGGGCGCGCTGCTGTGGTTCGTGGCCCGGATCTCGATCTTCTCGTTGCTGCGTTACCTGGGCCGGGAGTTCCTGCTGATCCTGTCGACCTCGTCGTCGGAGTCGGCGCTGCCGCGGCTGATCGCCAAGATGGAGCACTTCGGCGTGAGCAAGCCGGTCGTCGGCATCACGGTGCCGACCGGCTACTCGTTCAACCTGGACGGTACGGCGATCTACCTGACCATGGCGTCGCTGTTCATCGCCGACGCGCTGGGCAAGCCGTTGGCCATCGGCGAGCAGATCTCGCTGCTGCTGTTCATGATCATCGCGTCGAAGGGTGCCGCCGGGGTCACCGGCGCCGGGCTGGCCACGCTGGCCGGCGGCCTCCAGTCGCACCGGCCGGACCTCGTCGACGGGGTCGGGCTGATCGTCGGCATCGACAGGTTCATGTCGGAGGCTCGGGCGCTGACCAACTTCGCCGGCAATGCGGTGGCGACAGTACTGGTGGGCACCTGGACCGGTGAGTTCGACCGGGAGCGGGCGACCGCGGTGCTGAGCGGCAACGACCCGTTCGACGAGGCCACCATGGTCGACGAGCACGACGACGACGAGGCGGCGTCCCGCCCCGACGAGAAGGAGGCCACGCCAGCCGGAGCCCCGGCCTGAGTCACGGTGTGCACCGGGGTCGCGGCGGCCGAGTGTCGCAGCGACCCCGGTCCGGCAGCGCAGCGCCGCCGCGCCCCCTCCGGCCGTGATCCACACGGCTTCCTGAAAATCGGGGCATCCAAGGCGCCCGGACACCGCGACGTCCTGCAAATCGAGTAGACCAGTGGGCGGTGGTCGGTGCGTCCAGGCGTCAGCGTCGGCGTGCTCGCCACATCGTGTGTTCCCTGGAGATCGCCGTCTCCGTGTCGTTCACGAACCGCGACAGTTCGGCTTCGGAGCTGATCCGGGTGGCGAGGGACCCGATGGCGGCGAGCTCCTGACTTGCCAGGGCGTAGGCGGTGGCCACCGCACCGTGCTGCCGTGTCTGCGTCCAGGCCGCGCCGGCCGCGACCGCCGCGGCGGCCACTCCGAGCAGGTCGAGGTCGGTCAGCCCGGCGGCCCTCGACACGGCCAGGGTCACCCCGACTATCTCCATCACGAGCATGCTGACCGACCAGCGGGTCGCCCGCGCCCTGTTCGACAGTGATCGATCGGCGTACCAGGCTCGTTGGGCGTCGAGACGGCCGGTCAGGTACGCGGCGCGGCGTTCCTCAAGGGAGGTGGCGCGTAGTGCGCGCATTCCCTCCGTGATCTGCTGCCCGGCCACCGCCGGGGCCGCCAACCCGGCGGCCGACATGTCTCGGGTAAGGCCCAACAGTCGGTTGGTGAATTCCTCGGCGCTGTCCGAGTCGCTTCGCACTCCTCGTGGAAAAGGATCAGCCGCGGTGGTGAATCGCCATGTGAGCGACTTGATGGATTCGGAGAGGGCTCTGCCGACGTACCACCGTTCATTGGGGCGATTGCTGAGGAGGAAGACCTCGACGATCGAGGTGGCGGCGAAGGCGCCCGCCGCGAGCGCCGGGCCCGGGGCGAAATTGTCGAGCTTCCACGTGGCGACTCCCGCGATCGCGGCCACCAGGAGCAGGGACAGCCGCAGCGCGATGAGGGTGGAGTACACGCGTTGGCCGCGCTGCGACTCGTAGGACACGGCGCGCTGAAACGGGGGAAGATCCTCGGCCTTCAGCATGTCGTTGACCTCTCGACAGAACGTCCAGGGCGTTGGCGGGGCTGAGCAGCGTTCCCGGCGAACAGTCGGTACGTAGGCGGTGTAGACAGTAGACCTAGCCGTCCACCCGGACCGCCCGCAACGACGCCCATCCCGTCCGGCGTCGTTCCCTACCGCTGCTCCCCGTTGATCAAGAGGTTTGCGTCACGACACCCCGGGATGGATGACGCACAGCTCTTGATCAACCGTGCTGGGGGGGCTACGGCGTGGTGGTCTTGTCGCAGCGGACGCCGATGCCGAGGTTGACGCGGTCGCTCTGGCCGTTCGACGTCACGATGAGCGGTACGCAGGCGGCCTGGGCGACCCAGGTGCCGCCGACGAAGGCCATCCACTGAGTTTGCCCACCCTCCGGCGCGCAGGCGTGCACGGTGACGGCCGCCGCGGGCGTGCCGGTGCCGCCCCAACCGAGCCGGGCCTTGTCCTGCCAGCCCGACGCCACCCGCAGGTCGACGACCGTGCCGGCGCGGACGACGAGCCCCCACTTGGCGAACAGCCGTGCCGCCGGATCGGCCTCCCCGGAAGCCTCCGCCGACAGCACGGGGGCGTCGGGCACCGCCACGTCTTGGCCCACCAACCGGTAGCCCGCTGGCGGTGCTGGCAGCGTGTCGACCGACGGCGTGCACGGTGGCCCACCGACGCTGGCGCCCGTCGACGGCGCTGCGCGGTTGGTCGGCGGCGTTGCGCGCTGGCGCGGGTCACCTGCCGGCGTGCAGGCGGACAGGACCACCGTCAGGCACAGGAAGCCCCACCAGGCGATCGGTGTGGTCCGGCCGCCCGCCCCGGGCTCCGGGAGAGCCAGGGCTTGCGGAGGCTGGGTCGCACCGGCATAGGCACTCATCCGATATGCATAGCTGGTCGCCGGACCCGGCGCGACCCTGAACAGCAGGGGTCCGCGGCGGATCTGACCACCGCACCCGGGGCGCGAACTCGACGTGGCGGGCCAACTGAGCGCTGACGGCAGGGGCTGAGGTGGTTACGGTCGTGAATGCCGAGGTTCCCGACCGTTCGAGGAGTGATCGCATGCCCCCCTCTCCGTCCCGGCTCTTCGCCGAGATAGCGACGGCCGAACCACCCGCCGAGACCAGAGTCGTCATGCGACGGGCGGTGGTGCTCGGTGGCAGCATGGCCGGGTTGCTGGCGGCCCGGGTGTTGAGCGACCACGCCGAGGAAGTGCTGATCATCGAGCGGGATCCGTCCGATGTCGACGCCGGTCCACGGCCGGGTGTGCCCCAGGGCAGCCAGGTGCACGCGTTGCTGCCCGCCGGTCAGGTCCAGTTGGAGCGCTGGTTCCCCGGCATCGCCGACGAGGCGCTCGCGCTCGGTGCCCCTCCACCACCGCACGACCCGGGCACGGCGAAGGTCTTCGTGAACGGCATGTTGGGTCTGCCGCCCGCGGCGACCGGCACCGGGCCGGCGCTGATCACCACGCGTCCGTTCCTGGAGGCGCTGGTCCGCCGACGCACCCTCGCCGTCGACAACATTCGCATGGTGTACGGCCGGGCGGAGGGTCTGCTCTTCGACGAGCGGCGGGTCAATGGCGCCCGGTACGTGCCCGAGGGTGGCACCGAGCCCGTCGTCGAAGCGGCGGACCTGGTGGTCGACGCGATGGGGCGGTCCAGCCGGTTGAGCGACTGGCTGGCCGAGCACGGGTGGCCGCGCCCGCCGCTGCACCGCATGCCGATCAAGCTGAACTACGCCACGGCGCTCTTCAAGCGCGACGAGTTGGTCAGCGACGCCTGGGTGGCGGTCTTCCACACCATGGCGGGCAAGGGGCGTACCGCCCGGATCGGTGGGATCAACTCGGTCGAGGGGGACCGCTGGATCATGCTGGTGGCCGGTTACGACGGGGACCGGCCCAGCCGCGACGTCGCCGACTTCACAGCCCGTTGCCGGGAGCACTACCCGCAGATGTTCGGTGACATCGCCGAACGCGGGGAGATGCTCGGCGGGGTGGTCACGTACCACCAGGCCGACAGCCGACGCCGCGATTTCCACAAGCTCGAGCGTCTGCCCGCCGGGTTGGTCGCCGCCGGCGACGCGGTCGCGTCCTTCAATCCGGTGTACGGCCAGGGCATGACCTCCGCGACACTGCACGCCTCCTGCCTGTCGAAGTACCTGCGCTCCGGTCCGGAGCCGCACGACGAGCCCGCGCACGGGTACTTCGACCAGGTCCGCGTGGTGGTCGACGCCGCCTGGCAGATCTCCACCACCGCCGACATCGAGCTGCCGCACGTCGACGGGCCGTACCCGCCCGGCTACAAGGTCACCAAGTGGTTCGGGGAGCTGCTCTTCCGGGCGTCGCTGACCGACCCGGTGCTCAACGCCCGGCTGGGGCGGGTCACCACAATGCTCGACCACCCGGCAGCCCTGAGCCGCCCCGGCACCCTGTTCCGGGCCCTCCGGCTCGGCCTGCTCGGCGGCGCCCGGCGGTGATTCGTCGCCAAACCCGCCGCCCACAGCGGGGTGCGGTGGAGAATGGTGGGCCGGGGAGGGGCGCTGCGACGAACCGGGGGAGCGGGAGTGCTCGGAACCAGCCTCCTTGGCCGGCTTCGCCGCCGTGACCCGGGCGACGCCATCCTGCGACGCGCGGCCCGGCTGACGCTCGTCGCGTCAGTCGTCTTCTACGGCTGCCGGTACGGCGCGGGCAGCTCGACGCTCGCCACGTACGGGTTGTTCGGCGCGATCGCCGCCGGGTCGTTCGCGCAGCTACCTGGTCCGGCGCCGCAACGGGCGCGGATCCTCGTGCTGTCGCTGCCGGTGGTGTGGGCGCTGATCGCGGCGGGCTCGCTGCTGGCGTGGAGCACCTGGGCGGCCGCCGGTGGCATGCTGGTCGTCGGGTTCGTGGTGGCGTTCGCCGGGGTCGGCAACCCGCGCCTGGTGGGGTTGGCCAGCGCGTTCCAGCTCTTCTACATCCTGGCGTCGTTCCCGCCGTACCAGCCGGGCACCCTGCCGGAGCGACTCGGCGGGGTGACCCTCGCCGTCGTGCTGCTCGCCGCGGCCGAGGTGTTTCTCTGGCCCGACCCGGTGCCGGTCTCGTACCGGCAGCGTTTGGCCGACGCGGCGGACGGCGTCGCCGCCTTCCTTGACGCCACCGCCGAGCGGTTGACCGACCCGCACGCCGGCGCGGCTGATCGGGACGCCCGGCGCGAGCGGGCGTACGACGTGGTGGCGGCCATCGAGCTGAACCGCAGCCCTCCGGCGTGGGCGCCCACCGCTGCGGGCGCTCAGGATCGGGCGTTGCGGATCTGCGCTGCCGCGTTACGGGAGGTGCTCGCCGAGGCGAACCGGTTGGCGGCGGACGCCCCGCCGGAGCCGATCCCGGACCTGGCGGCGGCGCGTCTGCTGCGCTCGTGCGCGGACACCACCCGCGCGGCCGGCCGGAGCCTGTCACGGGGTGCCCCGGCGGCGGCCCCGGCCAACGTGGACGTGGCTGTCGGACGAGCCGAGGCGGCGTACCCGGTGGGATCCGATCAGGTCCGCTACGTGCCGGACGTACCCCGGTTGTGCCGGGACGCGACCGCGCTGGCCCTCGCGGACCAGGTGCGGGTCTTCGTCGTCGGTTCCCGGGTGGCCACCGGGGCGCGGCTCGGCGGCGACGACGCCTCCTCGGAGCTGTTCGCGTACGCCCGGCGCAGCCCGTGGACGCTGTACTGGTGGCAGTTTCGCTCCCACCTGGCGCCGCGCTCGGCCCACCTGCACAGCTCGCTGCGGCTGGCAGTGGCGCTCGCCATCGCCCGGGTGGCCGCCGGGGTGTTGCAGCTGACCCACGGCTTCTGGGTGCTGCTGGCCACCCTCACGGTCCTGCGCACGTCGGCCGCCGACACCCGCACGGCGCTGCGGCCGGCAGTGCTGGGCACGATCATCGGTGCGGTCGTCAGCGGCGGGGTGATGCTCGTCGTCGACGAGCCGATCGTGTACGCCATCGTCCTGCCGATCACCCTGCTGCTGGCCTTCGGCGTCGGCCGCATACTCGGTCCGGTGTGGCAGCAGGCGCTGTTCACACTGCTGCTGACAGTCGTCTTCGCCCAGCTCAGCCCGGAGGGGTGGCGGCTCGCCGAGGCCCGCCTCGTCGACGTGCTGCTCGGCGCGGTGATCGGCGTGCTCGCCGGGGTGGCGATCTGGCCGCGCGGTGCGGGCCACGACCTGCGGCACAACGCCACCCGCTACCTGGCGGCCAGCGCGGACGCTGTCGAAGAGACGGTCCAGTCGATGCTCGGCGATGCCCCGCCACCCGCGCGTGCCCTCGCCCGGGTCCGTCGCCGGATGGTCCTGATCGACTCGTCGTACTGCCAGTACCACTCGGAGCGGCACGATCCGCACCGTCAACAGGTGAACTGGGACGCCGTGCTGAGCGCCGGGCACCACGTCGTGCCCGGCGCGGAGTCGCTGCTGCGCCGCAACCCTCCCGGCTGCCTCGCCGGCTGGCCCGGGGCGGCGGCACTGCTGCGGGACTCCGCCGGGCGCCTGCGATCGGCGTACGACGCCCTCGCCGACGAGGTCGCCCACAGCCGGACATCGCACCGGGCGCCGGTCTCGAGCACCTGCGTCGACCAACTGGACCGGATCCGTCCGCTCCTCGGCGAGGCCGACCATCAGTCGGTCCGGCACCTGGTGGAGGTCGACAGGTGGCTCGCAGGCCTCGCCGACAGCCTCGCCCGGATCCCCCTGCCCACTGCCGACGAGTCGATCGGGCGCCGCCGGAAGCGGTGAGGCCGGTGCCGTGCGGCGTCGATGTGACCGATCCGGTGGGCCAACCAGTCAACACCTGTGGGAGCCCACCGGGGGCCACGGGAGGAAACATGGATCAGAACCTGCGGGTGCTCTTCGACCGCGCTGTCGCCGACGAGCCGGAACTACCCCTTGACGACCTGGTCGGTGACGCGGTGGCCGTCGGCACCGGCCTGCGTCGACGCCGACAACGGCTGGTGGCGGCAGGTGCCGCCGCCGTGGTCGCCGTCGCGGCGGTGGGGGTGGTGAACGTGGCGACACCGCCGCAGCGGTCGGCGCCGCCACCGACGGTGCCGGCGGCGTTCGGCATGCTCGTGAACAGGGAGTGCCAGGCCCCCGCTGACGAGACCGCGACCGACGCCGCGGTCTACCTCGCTCCCGAGATCACCGATCAGCAGCGCGGCGTGGTCAAGCACGTGCTGGACGCGGACCCGGCGGTCGCGACCGTGGTGTTTCAGAGCCGCGAAGAAGCGCTGAAGAAGCTCAAGACTGTGTACGCGGACACACCCGAACTCGTCGACCACATCGTGCCCAGCCAACTGCCGGAGTCGTTCCGGATCACGTTCGTGGTGCGGACTCGGTACGCGGAGCTGGCGGAGCGCGTCAAACGCACGCTCGGGGTCGACGAGGTCATCGGCATCGACTGCCCGGCCGGCACCAGCGCGTCGGCGGTCGACTGATGGCGGCTGCCCGCTGGGGCGCGGCTCGACGGCGTGAGCAGACCGCCCGGCAGGTGGAGTTCACCGCCTTCGTCGAGACCGCCGCACCGAGGCTGCGGCGTACCGCCTACCTGATGTGTCGCGACTGGCACCTCGCCCAGGACCTGACCCAGACCACCTTCGCGAAGATGTATGCGAACTGGGGCCGGATCCGGCACACCGCGAACCTCGAGGCGTACAGCCGTCGGGTCCTCATGAACACGGTCTTCGACCAGAACAAGCGGCGCAGCGCCGCTGAGGTCGTGCTCGCCGAGCTGCCGGAGGGGCCGCCGCAACGGCCCGACGACACCACGGAGCTGCACGTCGCCCTGCTCCAGGCGTTGGCCACCCTGCCGATCCGTGACCAGGCCATCGTGGTGCTCCGGCACTGGGAGGATCAGAGCGTGGAGGCGGTCGCCAGCACCCTCGACGTCTCCGTGTCGGTGGTCAAGATGCAGAACGCCCGCGCGTTGACCAGGCTGCGGGCGTTGCTCGGTCAGGACTTCGTCCGCATCTGACAGGCCGCCGATCGCCGATTGGCAGTGCCCGTCGCGCGTCGTTCGGCCTAGCGTCGACGGCATGGAGATCGAGCAGGCGCAGAAGCTGTGGCAGCCGGAGCCTGGCTGGTTGAACACCGCCAGCTACGGGTTGCCGCCGGAGCCGGCGTGGGCGGCGTTGCAGGAGGCTCTCGCGGCCTGGCGGGTTGGTCGGACGTCGTGGGAGGGCTGGGGCGAGTCGGTGCACCGGTCCCGTGCGGCGTTCGCCGACCTGATCGGGGTGCCGGTCGGTGACGTGGCGGTCGGCGCGGCGGTGTCGCAGCTCCTCGCGCCGGTCGCGGCGGCGCTGCCGGCCGGTGCCACTGTGGTGGTCCCCGAGGTCGAGTTCACCTCGAACCTCTTCCCCTGGCTGGTGCAGGAGGAGCGTGGCGTCACGGTCCGCACGGTGCCGTTGGAGTCGCTGGTCGACGCCATCGATGCCGATACCGACCTGGTGGCGTTCAGCCTGGTCCAGTCGGCCGACGGGGCGGTCGCGGTGTACGACGAGATCGTGGCCGCGGCCCGCGCGCACGACGCGCTGGTGGCGGTGGACGCGACCCAGGCGTGCGGCTGGCTGCCGTTCGACGGCAGCCGGGCCGACGTGGTGGCGGTGGGCGGCTACAAGTGGCTGATGAATCCTCGCGGGACCGCGTACGCCTATCTGGCCCCCGGGTTGCGTGAGCGGCTGCGCCCCGACGCGGCGGGCTGGTACGCGGGTCGCGACCCGCACGCCTCCTACTACGGCCCGCCGCTGCGGCTGGCCGACGACGCCCGCCGGTTCGACATCTCACCGGCCTGGTTCAGCTGGGTCGGGGCGACACCCGCCCTGGAGGTGGTCGCCGAGATCGGCGTGTCGGCGATCGGGGCGCACAACGTGGCGCTGGCCAACCGGTTCCTGACCGGGCTGGGCCGGGCGCCGGGGGAGAGCGCCATCGTCAGCGTGGACGTGCCGGACGCGGAGCAGCGCCTGGCGGCGGCCGGCATCCGGGCGGCTGTGCGCGCCGGACGGGTCCGGGCCTCGTTCCACATCTACTCCACCGAGGCCGACGTGGACGCCGCGCTCACGGCGTTGACCGGCTGAACCCGGCGCCGAGTACGGCCGGCCGCGCGGCCGGCCGTCCTCAGCGGCATCAGGAGCAGACGCCGAAGGTCGCCGCGGTGTACGAGAGGGGTCGCCACTCCAGGTCGACCCCGAGGCTCATGTCCCACGTGCCGTTGGCGAGGCGCCCGAAGTAGATGAAGTTGCTGCCGAGCCCGTCGTAGTAGAACCAGCTGTCGCCCTCGTACGTGCTGAGGCGGGTTGCTGCCCTGGCTAGGGTCTTGGGACCGACGACGCCGTCGCTCACGAGGCCCCTGTCGCTCTGCCACCGCCTGGTGGCGGCCGTCGTCACCGCACCGAACCTGCAATCGACGCCGGAGGCGGCAAGGTAACCGTCGGCAACCAGGATCTTCTGCCACATGGCGACGACGTTGTTGTACGACCGGGTCGACGCGGAGATGGGCCCTTCGTCGTTCCAGTCGTCGGTCCAGGTGCCCGAGCCCGCGACGTACCCCTGGCTGACGTTGGCCGAGGCCGGCGCGGCCGGGATGGCGATGGCGCCGACCGTGGCGACGACGATCGCCGTCGCCACGGCCCTGATTCGTAGGTGCATGGAACATCCCCCTTTTGCTGAGTGGCAGCTGTCATGGGGGTAGATGGCCGGCGGACCTACTTTGTTCACGACGGGCGGACATTCGACGTCAGGCCAGGTGGCCACCGATCTTCGTGTAGCCGCGCAGTAGGTCCCGCGAGATGATCAGCCGCTGCATCTCGTCGGTGCCCTCGAAGATCCGGTACAGCCGGACCTGCCGGTACCAACGTTCGATCGGCAGCTCCCGGGTGTAGCCCATGCCGCCGTGGATCTGGAGCACCCGGTCGACCACCCGGTTGACCATGCCGGCGCCGTAGAGCTTGCCCATCGACGAGGCGTGCCGGGGGTCCAGGCCCGCGTCGACAGTCCACGCCGAGCGCAGCACCAGCCAGCGGGCCGCCTCCAACTCCGTCTCGGAGTCGGCGATCATCCACTGGATGGCCTGGTTGGCGCCGATCTTCGTGCCGAAGGTCTCCCGGGTGTTGGCGTACTCGATGGCCATCTGCAACACCCGCTCGGCGATGCCGATGGCGTGCGACGGGATGGTGTAGCGCCCCTTGCCGATCCACTCCATGCCGAGCGTGAAGCCCTGCCCGATCTCACCGAGGATGTTGCGGTGCGGCACGCGTACGCCGTCGAAGATGAGCGACGCGGGCCCGCCCTCGCCCATCGTCTGGATGAACTCCGAGCGCCAGCCCATCGACCGGTCCACCAGGAACGCTGTGGCGCCGCCCTTGCGGGCGCCCTTCTCCCGGTCGGTCACGGCGACCACGATGGCGAAGTCGGCGTCGTGACCGCCGGTGATGAAGGTCTTCTCGCCGTCGAGGATCCAGTCGTCGCCGTCACGGCGGGCGGACAGCCGGATGTTTGCCGCGTCGGATCCGGCGCCCGGCTCGGTGATCGCGAAGCAGGAGCGTCGCTCGCCCTCGATGGTCGGGATGAGGAACTCCTGCTTCTGCTCCTCGGTGGCGTGAAACAGGATGTTGTCCGCCTCGCCGCCGAACCGGAACGGCACGAACGTGCGGCCCAGCTCGGTCCAGATCAACGACTGGAGTACGGCAGGCAGGTTCATTCCGCCGTACTCCTCGGGGGTGGCCAGGCCCCAGAAGCCGAACTTGCGTGCCTTGAGTTGCAGTTCGCGCACCTCGGAGTGGTCGAGGCCCGGCTGGTGCGCCCGTTCCCGGCGGAGCACCTCCGCTTCCAGGGGCATCACCTCGCGGGTGATGAACGCGCGCACGGTGTCTCGGACGGCGCGTTCCTCGTCGGACAGTGCGAAGTCCACGGTTCCCCCTCGGTCGGCGTGGTGGTGCGCCGCCACGGGCCGTGGCGGTCCCTCATAAACTAGCGGTGTAAGTTTTCATTCGTCCAGACCCCTCTTCCGGCCGACGTGGTGACGCCTGCCCGCACTCGGTCCCCGATAGGGTGCGTGAACAGGTGGTTCCCACGGGGAGGGACACCGCAGACCGAGGAGTTCTGACGTGCCCCGACCTCGACGGCCTCTGCTCACCCGCGACCGGATCGTCGAGACGGCGCTCGCGCTGATCGACGCCGACGGGCTCGGCGCGCTCTCCACCCGCCGACTCGCCGCCGCGCTCGGCGTACAGGGCCCCTCGCTCTACAACCACTTCGCCACCAAGGACGAGATCCTCGACGCGGTCGCCGACACGGTCACCGGTGCCGTCGACACCAGCGGCTTCGCCAGCCGGGACTGGCTCACCGCGCTGCGGGACTGGGCCTGGTCGTACCGGCGGGCGCTCACCGCGCACCCGAACATCGTGCCGTACCTGGCGCAGGGGCCGGGTCGTCGACCGGCAGCCCTCGCCATGGCCGACGCGGTCTACGGCGGGCTGGTCCGGGCCGGTTGGCCGCCGGCCCGCGCCACCCACATCGGCGCGGCGCTGCGTTACTTCGTGGCCGGGTCGGCGCTCGGCTCGTTCGCCCGCGGTTTCGTCGAGGACCCGGAGCTGTACGCGGCGCACTACCCGCACCTGCGCCAGGCCCACCGGCTCGCCGAACACCAGCAGAGCGTGGACGAGGGCGCCTTCGCCCTCGGCCTGGACGCCCTGCTGCACGGTCTGGCCGCCGAGTACACCCGCACCGTCGAGACTGTGGAGTCCGCCCGGCCCAACGGGTAGCGTCCAAACTCCCAGCGCTAGTTTCATCGCCCGTCACGACCCCCCGCCGCCATCGCCCATCGCCCGCCCTCGAAGGGACGACATGGACCTCGCCGCCCCGCCGTCGCTGTTACCCGACTCCCTGCGCCTCCGACGCCACCTGCACGTCGGCGGGGAGTGGACGCCTCCCGCCGACGCCGGTCTCATCGACGTGGAGAACCCGAGCACCGGGGAGCTGATCGGGCAGGTGCCGGCCGGCACCCCGGCCGACGTGGATCGCGCCGTGGCCGCGGCCCGGGCCGCGTTCCCCGGCTGGTCGGCCGCGACCCCCGCCGAGCGCTCCGCCCACCTCGACCGGCTGCACGCGGCGCTCACCGCCCGCGCCGACGACCTCGCCCGCACCATCGCCGTGGAGCTGGGCTCGCCGCTCAAGCTCGCCACCCGGGTGCAGGTCGGGCTCCCACTGACGGTGCTGCGCGACCACGTCGCGCTCGCCGCCCGCGCGCCGGTCGAGGAGAGCATCGGCAACTCCCTCGTCGTCCGCGAGCCGATCGGCGTGGTCGGCGCGATCACCCCGTGGAACTACCCACTGCACCAGGTGATGGCGAAGCTCGCACCCGCCCTGGCCGCCGGCTGCACCGTGGTGCTCAAACCCAGCGAGCTGACCCCGTTGACCGCGTACCTGCTCTTCGACGCGGTCACCGAAGCCGGCCTGCCGCCGGGGGTGCTCAACCTGGTCCCCGGCACCGGGCCGGTGGTCGGTGAGGCGCTCGCCGGGCACCCCGACGTCGACCTGGTCTCCTTCACCGGCTCCACCGCCACCGGTACGCGGATCATGCGGCTCGCCGCCGACCGGATCGCCCGGGTCGCGTTGGAGCTGGGCGGCAAGTCCGCCAACGTGATCCTCCCCGACGCCGACCTGGCCACCGCCGTCAAGGTGGGCGTCGGCAACGCCCTGCTCAACTCCGGGCAGACCTGCACCGCCTGGACCCGGATGCTGGTGCACAGCGACCGGTACGACGAAGCCCTGCACCTGATCGCCACGGCGGTGGCCGGCTACCGCCTCGGCGACCCGTTCGACCCGGCGACCCGGCTCGGCCCGTTGGTCTCCGCCGCCCAGGCCGAGCGGGTGCGTGGCCACATCGACCGGGCCCTCGCCGACGGCGCCCGGCTGGTCGCCGGCGGGCCCGACGCCCCGGTGCCGACCCGAGGGCACTTCGTCGCCCCGACCGTCTTCGCCGACGTGCACCCCGACAGCGCGCTCGCCCAGGAGGAGGTCTTCGGCCCGGTGCTCGCCGTCATCCCGTTCGCCGACACCGACGAGGCGGTCGCCATCGCCAACAACTCGAAGTACGGGCTGGCCGGCGCGGTCTGGTCCGCCGACACCGACGCGGCGCTCGCGGTGGCCCGGCGACTGCGCACCGGCGCCGTCGACATCAACGGTGCGCCGTTCAACCCGCTCGCCCCGTTCGGCGGCTACAAGCAGTCCGGCCTGGGCCGGGAGTTGGGCATGCACGGGCTGGACGAGTTCTGCGAGCTGAAGGCGATCCAGCGATGACCGATCCCGAGCTGTCCCCGACCGCGGCCACAGGCCGCACCGAGCTGCCCCCGGCCGCACCGGGTGGTGGCGCCGAGCCGGCGTCCGCGCCGGTCATCGTTCGCGCGCTGGTCGCGCGCGGGTCCGGCGCCGAGCTGCGGGTCGAGCGGGTACGCCTGCCCGCGCCCGACCCCGGCGAGGTGCGGGTGACGATCAGGGCGGCCGGTGTCTGCCACTCCGATCTGTCAATGGTCAACGGCACCCTCGCCGCGAGGTTCCCGCTGGTGCTCGGGCACGAGGCGACCGGTGTGGTGGCCGAGGTCGGGCCGGGAAGTCAGCTGGCCGTCGGCACACCGGTAGTGCTCAACTGGGCACCGGCCTGCCGGGCCTGCTGGTGGTGTCGGCGGGGCGAGCCGTGGCTCTGCGCGGACACCACGGCCCCGACGGTGCCGCGCGGCGAGACCGACGACGGGGTCCCGCTGCACCTGACCCTCGGCCTCGGCGCGCTCGCCGAGGCGGTGGTGGTGCCCGAGCGTGCCGTCATTCCGATCCCCGCCGGGCTGCCGCCCGAGCAGGCCGCGCTGCTCGGCTGTGCCGTGCTCACCGGCGTCGGAGCGGTCCGGAACACCGCCCGGGTGGCCCCCGGGGAGTCGGTCGCTGTCGTCGGGCTCGGTGGGGTCGGGCTCGCCGTGCTCAGCGCGGCCCGCCGGGCCGGTGCCACGACGATCCTGGCCATCGACGTCGCCGAGGCGAAGCGGGACCTGGCGCTCGCCGCCGGGGCGACCGACTTCCTGCTCTCCGACGACCGGCTCTCCAAGGAGGTGCGGGCGCGCACCGAGAGCCGGGGCGTCGACCATGCCTTCGAGTGCGTCGGTCGGGCCGCCACCATCCGCGCCGCCTGGCGGCTGACCCGGCGCGGGGGAGCGGTGACAGTGGTCGGCATGGGCGCCAAGGACGACATGGTCAGCCTGGGCGCGCTGGACATCTTCCACTCCGCGCGCACGCTGCGCTCCTCGGTGTACGGCTCGTCCGATCCGGACCGGGAGGTGCCGGTGCTGGCCGCCGAGCTGGCCGACAGCGCGCTGGATCTGGGCGTGCTGGTCAGCGGGACGGTTCCGTTGGACGAGGCGCCCGCGGCGTTCGACCGGTTGGCGCGGGGCGAGGGTGCCCGCTGGGTGGTCACCCTGGACTGACGCTGGTCAGAGCGACGATCTCAGCGCGTCGACGATCTCAGCACATCGACCTCGCAGCCTGGTGCCCACGGGTCGAAGCCGTGCTCGACGAGCCAGCGGATCGCCAGCAGGCTTCGCAAGGACCACCACCCGCGGATCACGTCGAGGTCGACGTCGGCGCGGTAACCGGCGAGGACGTCGCCGAGGTGCTCCTCGTGGCCGAGCGTCAAGGTGGCGAGGTCGAAGAGGGCGTCGCCCTGGCACGCCTCGGACCAGTCGAGCACGCCGGTGATCTGGTCACCGTCGACGAACACGTGGGTGATCTGCAGGTCGCCGTGCGTGAATACCGGGGGCCAGGGGCGGAGCGCCGCTTCGGCGACCTGGCGGTTGCGCGTGACCAGGTCGGTGGGGAGGACGCCGTTGGCGACGAGCCACTCGCACTCGGCGTCGAGCTGCGATGTCAACTCGTCGCGGCTGCGGCCGGGCCATGGCGGCAGCGGCGCGTCGTGCAGCTTCCGAGCGGCGGCGCCCGCCGCGGCCCACGCCGCCGGCGACGCGCTCGACGGTTCACCGAGGCGACCAAGCGCCGTTCCGGGCAGCGCGGCGAGCGCGAGCACTGGCGGCTTGCGCCAGAGAACCTCGGGGGTCGGGACCGGCGCCAGCGCCATCGCCTCGACCTCGACGTCGGTGCGCCCCGGATCAGTGTCGATCTTCAGGAACACGTCGCCTACGCGCAGGGTCGCCCGTTCCTGGTGGGCGACGACGACTTCG